>NZ_JBVOOL010000020.1:0-144330 GCF_055664045.1 Kitasatospora sp. NPDC023385
TCATTCATCGGATTTGCTTTCCGCTTTGCCGCCCCGGTCTCCCGCGGCGACTCCGGAACTGTACGGGGACGGGCCCGCCACATGCAAATCGCCCCCACCCGGGCTTCCGGGCGAGGGCGATCAGGGCCGACCAGCGCTGGTCGACGCCGCATCAGGCAGGGGTCGCTCAGCGGACCTCGGTGATCTCCGGGCCGCGCGCGAACGGGTCGATCGAGGCGCCGCCGAAGCGGTTGTCGCCCTCGCCGGCGTTGGCGGCTGCCCCGCCACCGTCGGCCACCATCTGGGCGTCCTCGGGGAGCTTCAGCACGATCGGGTCGCGCGGGGCCATCGGGGAGTCGCCGCGCACGACGACCGTCTGGCGGAAGACCTGCTCCAGGATCCCGGCCATCTCCGGCTGCACCGCCGCCTGGCCCGAGATCACACCGCGCAGGAACCAGCGCGGGCCGTCGCAGCCGACGAACCGCACCAGCTGGACACCCTGGGTGCCGTCCGGCAGCTGCACCGGGACCTGGGCGCGGAGGTGCCAGCCGAGCGGGCCCTCCTCCTCGTCGATGAGGCCGCCCTGCGCGGTGATGCCGTTGGCGATCTCCTCGCGGACCTCGCCCCAGATGCCCTCCGACTTCGGCGCCGCGAAGGCCTGGAGCTGGATGGCGCTGTTGCCGAGCACGAGGGTCGCGGCCACGATCGCGTCACCGGCGACCTCGACGCGCAGCTCCATGCCCTCGACGCCGGGGACCAGCAGACCCCCGAGGTCGACCCGTCCCTCCTCGGGGTTCTCCAGCTCGGAGTGGTCCCACGGACCGTCCGGCCGCGGGGCCGGCGGCAGGCCGACCTTGTCGGCCGGGTCCAGCTCGGTCACGTTCTCGCTCTCGGCGGAACCTTCGACGTCATCGGCCGTCTCGTCGGCGCTGATGGCGTCGTCGGCGAGCTGCTCGACAGCGTCCTCGCTCTTCTGGCGACGACGGAACACGGTCACTGTCCTTCCCGGTCCAAGACCGATGCGAATACCTGCTCGGCTTCCTGCGAGGCCGCGGGCATGCTAGACCGCGGCGTGGCCGCCGGTCGACCCGAACCCACCCTCGGCACGTGCCGACCCAGGCAGCTCCTCCACCTCGTGGAAGCGGGCCTTCTCGACCTGCTGGATCACCAGCTGGGCGATTCGGTCCCCTCGGCGGAAGCTGACCCCCTCGCGCGGGTCCAGATTGACGACGATCACCTTGATCTCTCCACGGTACCCGGCATCGACCGTCCCCGGGGCGTTCACGAGAGCAACTCCGCAACGAGCAGCCAGCCCGGACCGGGGGTGGACGAAGGCCGCGTAGCCGTCCGGGAGGGCGACGGCGATGCCGGTGGGCAGCACGGCCCGCTCGCCGGGTGCCAACTCGGCGTCCACGGTGGTGCGCAGATCGGCGCCGGCGTCCCCGGGCTGCGCGTAGGCGGGCAGCGGCAGCTCGGGGTCGATGCGCTTGATCAGGACGTCCAACTGCGGGCGGGGGGTGTCGCTCAAGGGTTCACCTCAAAGGCTCGTGCGCGCTTCATCAGATCCGGGTCGTCGAGGACCTTCCCGATGTCCTCGGGACGACCGTGCGTGGTGAAGTGTTCCAGCTTCACCTGGATGAAGAGCGCCTGAGCGCGTACGGCGACCGGCCCGTCCGGGCCGCCGATCCGCGCTTCGGCGGCGCTGTAGATCTTGCGGCCGTGCACGCCGGTGACCCAGGCGCGCAGGTGCAGCACCGAGTCGACGGGCACCGGGCAGAGGAAGTCGGTCTCCAGCCGGCCGGTCACGGCGGGGGCGTGCAGCAGCCAGTTGAGCGTGCCGAGGGTCTCGTCCATGGCGGTGGTCAGCACGCCGCCGTGGGCGAGGCCGGGGCCGCCCTGGTGGACGTCCCGGACGGTGAACTCGGCCGTCACGTCGAGGCCTTCGCCGGCGACCGCGTCGATCCGCAGGCCGCCGGGGTGCTGCGGGCCGCAGCCGAAGCAGTGCTCGTAGTGCGAGCCGAGCCGGGTGCCGGGGGCCGGCGCCTCGGGGGCGCGCGGCGGCAGGACGGCGTCCGGCGGCGGGGTGGTCGGGGTCGGCGGCATCGGGGGCGCCGGCCGGTCGGTGGGGGTGCGGGGGGCTGTCGTACCGGTCACGGCGCCCCACCCTACCCAGGGGTAGGTAGGCCGCCCGCGGGGGTGGCGTCCCGGGTCGGGCGTCAGGGCGCCCACAATGGGGGGCATGTACGACGAACGCCTCACGGTGCCGCGCTCCTGGTGGCTGCTCCCGGTCGCAGTGGGTCTCACGCTCGCGCTCATCCTGATCCGGGTCAGCGGCCCGGCCGCGCTGGTCGGTCTGGTGGTCGGCATCGCCGCCGGCGCGGTCGGGATCAGCAGCTACGGTTCGGCCCGGATCCGGGTGGTCCAGGGTTCGCTGGTGGCCGGTCCGGCCCGGATCCCGGTGGACGCGCTCGGTGCCGCGCAGGCGCTGAGCCCGGCCGAGGCGGCGGCCTGGCGCGGCCCGAAGGCCGATCCCCGCGCCTTCATGCTGCTGCGTAGCTACGTCCCGACGGCGCTGCGGATCGAGGTGACCGACCCGGCCGACCCGACGCCGTACCTCTACCTGTCGACCCGCTCGCCGATGAAGCTGGCGGAGGCGCTGGAGGAGGCCCGGCGCGGCGCCCGCGCCTGACGCGCCCCGGGCCGCGGAGGGCCCGGGCGGACGCGAGGACGAGGTCCGGAAAGAGGACCAGGTCCGGAAAACGGAGAGGGACGGTTCCGCTGTTGCGGGACCGTCCCTACGACTTCGTGCTGGCCGACACGTCGGCCGACTCCGTCCTACCGGGGCCGTCCCTCCGGACGGCTCCCGGAACTGCCGTCCGGCCCCGCTGCCCGGGGCCGGAAGGAGCGGTGTGCCGGTCCCGCGGGAGCCGCGGGCACCGGGTCCTGTCCGCCGCGGTGCTCAGGCGCCGCAGTCCCGGCAGATCGGGTTGCCGTTCTTCTCGCTGTAGAGCTGGCTGCGGTGGTGGACCAGGAAGCAGCTCATGCAGGTGAACTCATCGGCCTGCTTCGGCAGCACCCGAACGGCGAGCTCCTCGTTCGAGAGGTCGGCGCCGGGGAGCTCCATGCCCTCGGCGGCGTCGAACTCGTCGACGTCGACGGAGCCGCCGCCCTTGTCGTTCCGCCGAGCCTTGAGCTCCTCGATGCTGTCTTCGTTGAGCTCGTCGTCGGTCTTGCGTGGGGTGTCGTAGTCGGTTGCCATTTTTCGCTCTCCCCCTCCGGGTTTGTGCGGTGTGTGCGGTATCTCCAGCGCACGTAACGCATGGGGGGTCGGTCTTGTGCCCGACCCGAGGCGGAGATTTTGCCTTACTTCAAGCCTTGTTACTCAATCGACACTCAGCCGGGGCTCCATCGGGGTGATCCCGGTGGCTGTCGAAGGCCTCACGCTGGGCCATCTCCGGCCCTCGTCAGGCCCGCCGAACCGACCACGCACGGTGAGCAAGGGCGGCGCGGGTCGCCGCCGATTCCCTTGCCCACCAGGGATGCCGACCGCTCCGACCGGTCCGCCCGGGGGCGAAATCCGGTCACGGACGGCGATCGACACCTCCGACCGGGTGATCACTCTCCGAGGTTGCCCGACACCGTGGAGCGACACGGTGTGAGCTTGGTCACGTTCAGAATCTTCCGGGGCAAACTACGGAAAATCCACCCACTCCGACCGCCTGTCCGCCGACCCTACTCGGCGTTGCGTCGGGCCGCCCGGCGGGCCGCGAGGGCGGCCTGGCGCTCCTCGAACTTCCGCGCCTGCGAGTCCAGGCCGTCCAGGAAGACGCCGAGCTCGTTCTGCGCCATCAGCCCCTCCGGGCCGAGCCCGCCGATCTCCATCACCTTGAGCTTGCGCAGCACCGGCTGCAGCACGTCGTCGTGGTGGATGCGCAGGTTGTACACCCCGCCGATGGCGATCTGCGCGGCGGCGCGCTCGAAGCCGGGGATCCCGTGGCCGGGCATGCGGAAGTCGGTGACGACGTCGGCGATGGCGCGCATGGCCTGGTCGGGCGCGATCTCCAGGGCGGCCTTCAGCAGGTTCCGGTAGAAGACCATGTGCAGGTTCTCGTCGTTGGCGATCTTCGCCAGCAGCTGCTCGCACAGCGGCTCGCCCGCGGACTTGCCGGTGTTGCGGTGCGAGATGCGGGTGGCCAGCTCCTGGAAGGCCACGTACGCGACCGAGTGCAGCATGCTGTGCGCGTTGTCGGACTCGAAGCCCTCCGACATGTGGCTCATCCGGGCCCGCTCCAGCTCCACCGGGTCGACGGCCCGGGTGGCCAGCAGGTAGTCCCGAATGGCTATGCCGTGCCGCCCCTCCTCGGCCGTCCAGCGGTGCACCCAGGTGCCCCAGGCGCCCTCACGGCCGAACATGCTGGCGATCTCGTGGTGGTAGCTGGGGAGGTTGTCCTCGGTCAGCAGGTTCACGACCAGCGAGACCCGGCCCAGCGAGGTCACCTGCGACTGCTCGACCGACCAGGCCTCGCCGCCCAGCAGGCCGTCGAAGTCGCGGCCCTGGCTCCACGGGATGTACTCGTGCGGCATCCACTCCTTGGCGACGGCCAGGTGGCGGTTGAGCTCCTTCTCCACGACCTCCTCGAGGGCGAGGATCAGCCGTGTGTCGGTCCAGCCGCTCGATCCGAGCGAGGTGCTGCTCTGCACAGGGGCGATGGTCATGGTCTTGCTCCCGGGGTACGGCACGCGCGGGGGACGGGCGCGTTGGGCGGGCACACGTCGTACGGACCCCGTCGGCGAACGCTCCGACGGACTCACCTACGGTTGCGTAGGTTACGACACCGTAAGTTGCCCGGGGCGGAAAAGACAAGCCGCCCCCGCCAGGCCTTATGTCTTCTTGACAGGCCCGCCGGAGGCGGCTGGGAACGGTCGCCCACGGAACGGCGCGGTCAGCCCTGGGGCGAGGGGATGCGGACCCGCATGGTGAGGCCCCCGCCGGCCCGCGGGGTGGCCTCGACCGTGCCGCCGTGGGCGCGCACCACCGAGCGGACGATGGACAGCCCGAGACCGACCCCCTTGTCGCTGCGGGTGCGGTCGGCCCCCTTGACCCGGCGGAACGGCTCGAAGATGTGCTCCAGCTCGTAGCCGGGCACCACCGGGCCGGTGTTGGAGACCACCAGCTCGCCGCCGCCCGGGACCGCGGCGGTGGCCAGCTCCACCCAGCCGCCGGGAGTGTTGTACCGGACGGCGTTCTGCAGCAGGTTGAGCGCGAGCCGCTCCAGCAGCACACCGTTGCCCGCGACCACGGCCGGATCGAGCTTCGAGCGCAGCTCGACCTCGCGCTTGTCCGCCTCGGCCCGGGTCTGCTCCAGCGCCCGGGTGGCCACCTCGGACATCTCCACCGGGCGGCGGTCGGTCAGTTCGTTCTCGCTGCGGGCGAGCAGCAGCAGGCCCTCGACCAGCTGCTCGCTGCGCTCGTTGGTCGCCAGCAGGGTCCGGCCCAGCTGTTGCAGGTCGGCCGAGGCGGCCGGGTCGGAGAGCTGGACCTCCAGCAGCGTGCGGTTGATCGCCAGCGGGGTGCGCAGTTCGTGCGAGGCGTTGGCGACGAAGCGGCGCTGGGAGTCGAAGGAGCGGTCCAACCGGTCCAGCATGTCGTCGAAGGTGTCGGCGAGCTCCTTGAGCTCGTCGTCCGGCCCGTCCAGCTCGATCCGCCGGTGCAGGTCGGAGGAGGCCACGTCGCGGGCGGTGCGGGTGATCCGGCCGAGCGGGCGCAGCACCCGGCCCGCCATCGCGTAGCCGGCCGCGAAGGCGATCACGGCGAGGCAGACCAGCATGGTGAGCGACTTGCGCAGCAGGGTGTTGAGCGCGGAGTCGGAGCGCGCCAGGTAGTCGGCGGCCTGCAGGTCGTTGAACTGCGCGCTGTCCATCGCGGTACTGGTGCCGTTGGGGCCGCTGACCTGGACGAAGTTGCCGTTGAAGTTGAACTTGCGCGGCTGCAGGTACGAGACGGCGTCCTGGAAGAACACGTACATGAGCAGCAGCAGCACCACGCCGGCCATCAGGAACATCCCGCCGTAGAGCAGGGTGAGCCGCATCCGGATGGTGGGGCGGAAGGGCAGCCAGGCGAGTACGCCGTCACCGGGGACGTACCGTCCGCCCCGGTGGGCGCGCGGCGGGTGCAGGGGCTTGGGCGGTACGGCGCGCGGGCCGCCGGCGGGCGCGCCGGAGGGCCCGCCGGCCGGGGGCGGGGTGGTCATGATCGTCCTCTCGGGGCGTCCGCCGGGGCGGGCGCGGGGTGGTGGAATCCCGGGGTCGGGCCCCTCGTGCAGGGGGGATCCGCGGGGCGGATCCCGGTGGTCAGATCCGGTAGCCGGAGCCCGGTACGGTGACGATCACCGGCGGGTCGCCGAGCTTGCGGCGCAGTGTCATGACGGTGACGCGCACGACGTTGGTGAACGGGTCGGTGTGCTCGTCCCAGGCCTTCTCCAGGAGCTGCTCGGCGGAGACGACGGCGCCGCCGGCCCGCATCAGCACTTCCAGGACGGCGAACTCCTTGGGCGCGAGCTGGACGGTGCGGCCGTCGCGGATCACCTCGCGCCGGCCGGGGTCGACCGAGATGCCGGCCCGCTCCAGGACCGGAGGCAGCGGGACGGTCGCCCGACGGCCCAGCGCCCTTACCCGGGCGACGAGTTCGCTGAAGGCGAACGGCTTCGGCAGGTAGTCGTCCGCGCCGATCTCCAGGCCCTCGACCCGGTCGCTGATGTCGCCGGAAGCGGTCAGCATGATCACCCTGGTCGCCAGGCCCTGCTCGACCACCTTGCGGCAGACGTCGTCGCCGTGGACCAGCGGGAGGTCGCGGTCCAGGACCACGACGTCGTAGTCGTTGACCGCGATGCGCTGGAGCGCGGCCTCCCCGTCGTACACCACGTCGACGGCCATCGCCTCGCGGCGCAGGCCGGTCGCGACGGCCTCGGCAAGCAGCTGCTCGTCCTCGACGACGAGAACCCGCACGGTCGTTGTCCCTTCTCCAGGCCGGCCCCGGAAAGCGGACGCACGGCTCCGACGGTGCCCCCATCCTGCCTGGTCCTGCGGTAAAGCAGCGATAAGCTGCCCCACGGGCAGGGGGCCCGGACCCGTGACGGCGACCGTTCGCACCGGGAACACTCCGCTTGGACTGTGACACGGGCAACTTTCTTCCGCCGGGAGGTTTCCCGGCCTTCCCCGCGGGGAGGACAGCTGCACACCCGCGATCCGGCTATTGGTCGATCGCACCCACCCGCCGTGCGTTCATCCGCGCCGGCCCTGGGGTTCGGGACATCACCGGGAGCGGCCGAAGGCCGTCTCCGCGCCTGACCGGAGAGCCACCACCTGCCGGCCGGGGCGCTTTCACCGGCTGGACCACCTCGGGGCGGAGAGCGCACGACCGTGCACGTCCGACACAGTAAGGGGGCCCGTATGGACGCCTTCAAGGCCGGAATCCTGCAGCGCATAGCCAACGCGGAGCAGGATCTGCACCGCGCGATCGAGGCCGGGGACGAGTTCCTCGCCGAGGTGGAGCAGTCCGAACTGGACGACCTCCGCCGACTCGCCGCCGAGCACGGCGTCGACACGGTGCTGGAGCGCCACCGCACCGCCGCCTGACCCGTTCGGGACTTCCGACCCGTCGCCGGGACTCCGGCACCAGCGGCCCTGCGGGGGCCGTGCGAGACCCCAGGCCCTGGCATCCCCCGTATGCCAGGGCTCTTCGCATGCCCGGGGCCGGACGACTCCGGGCCTGCGGTCGTTCGCGGCCGGGCGGCCGCAGCGCCGTCAGTCCGCCCAGGCGCGCAACGCGGTCAGGCGTTCCTGCAGCGGCTCGTAGACGCCCGGGGCGGCGGCCACGGTGAGCTCGCCGTCCGGGCCGTGCCCGGGGCGGCCGCCGACCAGGGCGCCGGCCTCGGCGGCGATCAGGCAGCCGGCCGCGCGGTCCCAGGGGGCGAGGCCGCGCTCGTAGTAGCCGTCCAGCCGCCCGGCGGCGACGTCGCACAGGTCCACCGCGGCCGCCCCGCCCCGGCGGATGTCCCGCACCTCGGGCATCAGCGCCAGCAGCACCGCTGCCTGCCGCACCCGCACCGGCTGGACGTAGTTGAAGCCGGTGGCGATCAGTGCCTGGCCCCACGGCGGGGCGGGGCGGGCCGTGAGCGGCCGGCCGTTCAGCCGGGCGCCGCGGCCCAGGACGGCGTGGAACAGCTCGTCCCGGGCCGGGGCGTACACCACGCCGACGACCGCCCGGCCGTCCAGCTCGGCGGCCACGCTGACCGCCCAGGACGGCAGGCCGTACAGGTAGTTGACCGTGCCGTCGAGCGGATCCACCACCCAGCGCACCCCGCTGGTGCCGGGCCGCTCGGCGCCCTCCTCGCCGAGGTAGCCGTCCGTCGGGTGGCGGTCGGTGATCAGTTCCAGGACGAGCTTCTCGGAGGCCAGGTCCATCTCGGTGACCACGTCGACCGGGCTGCTCTTGGTGCCGGCGACGCCGAGGTCGGCGGGGCGGCCGTCGCGCAGCAGGGCGCCGGCCTGCCGGGCCGCGTCCAGGGCGACGTCCAGCAGGTCGTCGAGGAGCCCGTCGTCGGGCTGGGCGGGGGTGGGCACTGGTCTCTTCTCCTGGGGTTCAGCGCTCGGCGGCGGCCGGGCGCGGGGCGCGCGGGTTGGGGCAGCAGGCCACCGCGCACACGTCGTGGCTGGGGCCGAGCGTGCCGAGGGCGCAGCGGGTCACGCGCTCGCCGCGCTCGGTGGCGGCGCGTTCCAGGACCAGTTCTCGCACGGCGGCGGTGAACCGGGGGTCGGCGCCGACGGTGGCGGCACGGGCCACCGGCAGGCCGAGTTCGGCGGCCTTGGCGACGGCTTCGGTGTCGAGGTCGTACTTGACCTCCATGTGGTCGGAGACGAAGCCGATCGGGACCATCACCACGGCGGGCGCGCCCTCGGCGTGCCGGGCCTCCAGGTGGTCGCAGATGTCGGGTTCCAGCCACGGGGTGTGCGGGGCGCCGCTGCGGCTCTGGAACACCAGCTCCCAGGGCCGGTCGGCGACCCCGGTGCGCTCGGCGACGGCCGCGACGATCAGCCGGGCCACGTCCAGGTGCTGGGCGACGTAGGCGCCGCCCGGGGTGCCGCGGGCCGGGTCGTCCGGGGCGCCGGAGGCCTCGGCCATGGTGTCCGGGATGGAGTGGGTGGTGAACGCCAGCCGGGCGCCGGCCCGGACGGCCTCGGGCAGTTCGGCCAGTGCGGCGAGGGTGGCGTCGACCATCGGCTCGACGAAGCCGGGGTGGTTGTAGAAGTGCCGCAGCTTGTCGACCCGCAGGGCGGGGCCGCCCTCCGCGGCCAGGGCCGCCAGCGCGTCGGCGAGGTTCTCCCGGTACTGGCGGCAGCCCGAGTAGCCGGCGTAGGCGCTGGTGGCGAGCACGGCGATCCGGCGGTGGCCGTCGGCGGCCATCTCCCGCAAGGTGTCGACCAGGTAGGGCGCCCAGTTCCGGTTGCCCCAGTACACCGGCAGGTCCAGCCCGTGGTCGGCGAAGTCCTTGCGCAGCGCGGCGAGCAGTTCGCGGTTCTGCTCGTTGATCGGGCTTACCCCGCCGAACAGGAAGTAGTGCCTGCCCACTTCCTTCAGCCGCTCCTTGGGGATGCCGCGGCCGCGGGTGACGTTCTCCAGGAACGGGACGACGTCCTCGGGGCCCTCGGGCCCGCCGAAGGACAGGAGCAGCAGGGCGTCGTACGGGGCGGCGCCGGAGGGGGAGGGTTTGCGCGCGTCGGACATGGCACCGATCCTGCCACTGAGGGGTCGCGCACCGCCGCCGGGGCCGCGTCGGTGTCCGGAAAATAGCGTTTGCCAACCTACGTAAGCTGTGATGAGCAGCTTTGTTCCTTACCCCCCAACCTCCCCCGTCCGGAGCTCCCGTGCTGTCCAGCTACCGCCGGATATTCGCCTCCCCCGGCACTCTGGCCTTCTCCTCCACCGGCTTCGTCTCCCGCCTGCCGATCTCCATGACCGGTATCGGCATCGTGACGATGCTCTCCCAGCTGAGAGGCTCGTACGGTGTCGCGGGCCTGGTCTCGGCGACCCTGGCGGTCTCCGCCGCCGTCCTGGGCCCGCAGGTCTCCCGACTGGTGGACCGGCACGGGCAGCGCCGGATCATCGTCCCCGCCATGGCGCTCACCATCGCCGCCGTCGTCGGCCTGTTGCTCTGCGCCCGGCTGAAGGCCCCGGACTGGACGCTGTTCGTCTTCGCGGCGGGCATGGGCGTCATGCCGAGCACCGGCGCGATGGTCCGCGCCCGCTGGGCCCACCTCTACCGCGACGACTCCCCCAGGCTGCACACCGCCTACTCCTTCGAGGCCGTCGTCGACGAGGTCTGCTTCATCGTCGGCCCGATCCTCTCCATCGGCCTGGCCACCTCGGTCTTCCCCGAGGCCGGCGTCCTGCTCGCCGGGATCTTCCTCGCCGTCGGTGTGCTGCTGTTCGCCGCGCAGCGCTCCACCGAGCCGCCGATCCACCCGGCCGCCCGGCAGCAGGGCCGCTCGGTCATCCTCAACCGCGGCCTGCAGGTACTGATCCTGACCTTCGTGGCCACGGGTGCGATCTTCGGCTCGGTCGAGGTCGTCACGGTCGCCTTCTCCGAGGCCCAGGGCCACAAGTCGATCTCCAGCGTGGTCCTCGCCCTGTGGGCGCTCGGCTCCTGCCTGGCCGGCGTGGTCTACGGCGCGCTCAAGCTCACCGGCTCCCTGGCCACCCGCTTCTTCCTCGGCGTGGTGTTCATGGCCGTCAGCATGGTGCCGCTGCTGCTGGTCGCCCACGCGGTGCGCGGCATCGGCGGCCTGGTCGCGGTCGGCGGCGCGCTGCTGGTCGCCGGCATCGCCATCTCGCCCACCCTGATCTCCGCGATGGCCCTGGTCGAACGGCTCGTCCCGGCCGCCCAGCTGACCGAGGGCATGACCTGGACGACCACCGGCCTCGCCCTCGGCGTCGCGGTCGGCTCCTCCGCCGGCGGTTGGGTGGTCGACGCCTCCGGGGCCGCGGCCGGGTACTGGGTGCCGCTGGCCGCCGGCGTCCTCGGCGTGGTCGCCGCCCTCGCCGGGCTGCGCCGCCTGCACGCCGGACTCGCCTCCGAACAGCCCGCCGGGGAAGCCGCCGCAGGGGCCGGCCAGGCCGTAGACGTCGACCGGTGAACTGACTAATCTCGCCCTACCCGCGGCCCTACCCGCGGGTAGGGCGGCCGCGCCGCCCCGTCCCGCGCCGACCAGTTCGGCCCCGGAGCAGGAGGCAGCGCAATGCCGCAGGCCAGTACCGCGACCCGCACCCGGTGGACCAACTGGGCCGGCAACCAGAGCGCCCGGCCGGCCCGGGCCACCGCCCCCGGCACCGCGGAGGAGCTGGCCAAGGAGATCCTGCGCGCCGCCGAACAGGGCCGCACCGTCAAGGCCGTCGGCTCCGGCCACTCCTTCACCGCGATCGCCTCCCCCGGCGACGGCGTCCAGATCCGCCCGCACGCGCTCACCGCCGTCCGTGAGATCGACCGCGCGGCCGGCACCGTCACCGTCGAGTCCGGCCTCCCGCTGCACCGGCTCAACCGGGTCCTCGCCGCCGAGGGCCTCTCCCTCACCAACATGGGCGACATCGAGGTCCAGACCGTCGCCGGCGCCACCAGCACCGGCACCCACGGCACCGGCCGCGACTCCGGCTCGCTCGCCGCCCAGATCCGCGCCCTGGAGATCGTCCTCGCCGACGGCACCGTCCGGCGCTGCTCCCCCACCGAGGACGCCCGGCTCTTCCAGGGCGCCCGGCTCGGCCTCGGCGCCCTCGGCGTGATCACCGCACTCACCTTCGGCGTCGAACCGGCCTTCCTGCTCACCGCCCACGAGCAGCCGATGGCCTTCGACGAGGTGCTGGAGCGGCTGGACGACCTCACCGCCGTCAACGAGCACTTCGAGTTCTACTGGTTCCCGCACACCGACCGCTGCGCCACCAAGCGCAACAACCGCAGCCAGGGGCCGGCCGCCCCGCTGCCCCGGTTCAAGGAGTGGCTGGAGGACGACTTCCTCTCCAACACAGTCTGGGAGGGCGCCTGCCGGGTCGGCCGGCGCTTCCCCGGCTCCATCCCGTCGATCGCCGCGCTGGCCAGCCGCGCCTGGTCCGACCGCAGTTACACCGACACCGCGTACAAGGTGTTCACCAGCCCGCGCAAGGTCCGCTTCGTGGAGATGGAGTACGCGGTGCCCTGCGCCGCCGTCGCCGAGGTGCTGCGCGAACTGAAGGCCCTGATCGAGCGCTCCGACTGGAAGATCGGCTTCCCGGTCGAGGTGCGCTTCGCCCCCGCCGACGACCTCTGGCTCTCCACCGCCGCCGGCCGGGACAGCGCCTACATCGCCGTCCACCTCTACCGGGGCACCGCCGACCAGGGCTACTTCACCGGTGTCGAACGGCTGATGACCGCCCATCAGGGCCGCCCGCACTGGGGCAAGCTGCACACCCGCGACGCCGAGTACCTGGCCGGCGTCTACCCGCGCTTCGGCGACTTCACCGCACTGCGCGACGAGGTCGACCCGCAGCGCGTCTTCGGCAACGACTACCTGCGCCGGGTGCTCGGCGCCTAGGCCTGACTGCCCCGGTCTAACTGCCAGGGGCCTGGTGGGCGGGAGTCTCCGCGGGCGGCGGAGCCACCGTCGGCCGCGGAGACTCGTTCCCCGGGACGGGCTGTTGCGGCGTGGCCCCACCGGTGGGCGTCCCGCCGCCCGCCGACGGGGAGGCACCGGCGGACGGGGTCGCGCCCGGGCTCGGGCTCGCCGAGGGTGAGGCCGTCCCCGCGCCGGTGCTCGGTGCGGCGGCGGGCTCCCGGCTCGGCCGTGTCGTCGCCGGGGCCGAGCCCGGGGCGCCGCCGGACGGCGTGGCCTCCGGACCGCGCCCGCCGCCCGGCCCCTGCCGCTCCGGCGGGGCGTCCTGCGGCTGGGAGGACCTGGGCGCCACCGAACCGCCGAAGGAGGTGCCGTTGCCGGACTCGCCCTTGACCGTCGCCGACACCGGCTGCCCGGTGGCCAGTTCGAACGCCACGATCGGCGTCATCGCCAGCACGAACACCAGCCCGGACACGACCGCGTAGCCCTTCCACGTCCACCGCCGGCGCGCCCGCACCACCTGCGGCTCGTTCCACTCCGCGGTGGCCACCGGCGACGGCGCCGGCCGCCCGGGCTCCGCCGGCACCTGGCGCAGCGCGTTCGCGCTCTGAACCGGCCCCCGGTCCACCGCCTCGCGCAGCTGCTCGCCGGTCCGCCTGAAGAGGTGCTGGAACACCGCGCCCCCGGTGGTGGCCCCGATGCTCACCACGGCGGCGCCCATGATCGTTCCGTACACGCCCAGTTCGGAGGCCAGCACCGCGCCCACCACGGTGGCCAGCGCACTCGCCGCGACCTGAGCCATGCTCAGATCGATCCGCCTGCGCTCCTCCTTGCCACCCTCCCCGACGGGGCTCCGCTCCGACATCGCCATCCCTCGGTCCGTACGACTCTTCCTCGAACAAGTCACTCCATCTTGCCCAAAGAAGGACACAAGGGACGAAAATGCGGTTCTGCGGGCCCGGATTGTGTGAAGATGATCACCGTCCATCCGGTGGCGGTCCGCCGCCAGGGGCGGGTGCTCTTGAGATTCCCGTGAATCGCGGGAGACTTGAGCGGCGAGCCGCCCCGCTGGATGCCACTAATGGAGTACTGTTCGTAAAGCCTGAGCCCTGGGTCGACTTGTCGACTACGCCGACACCCGGCAGCTTGACGAGGAGCCACGGAACAGGCACGCACGGCGACGCCCGTCCCGGACCGTCGCGAACACTCCGCGTGCGAGGACGGCCGGGACACCCAGGCGCGACGTCGACCGATGGCGTGGCAAAAAGGCAACCGTGCCACAGCGGCGTGACCGGGCGTAATCCCGACACGCCGGGGAACTCAGCAAGGTTGTGGCCAGTCGCGAGTGGGCAGGCCACACTCAGTACGGGAGCAGCGACGCAGGTGACGTCGGCAGGCACCACCCGGGAGGTAACCGTGCCCGAACTGCGGGTTGTGGCCGTCAGCAACGACGGCACACGGCTGGTGCTCAAGGCTGCCGACAGCACGGAGTACACCCTCCCCATCGACGAGCGGCTGCGCGCCGCCATCCGCGGGGACCGGCCGCGCCTCGGCCAGATCGAGATCGAGGTCGAGAGCCACCTCCGCCCCCGGGACATCCAGGCCCGGATACGAGCCGGTGCCTCCGCCGAGGAGGTCGCCCAGGCCGCCGGGATCTCCGTCGACCGCGTCCGCCGCTTCGAGGGCCCGGTCCTCGCCGAGCGCGCCTTCATGGCCGAGCGCGCCCGCAAGACCGCCATCCGCCGCAACGGCGAGTCCCCCGGCCCGCAGCTCGGCGAGGCCGTCGCAGAGCGGCTCGCACTGCGCGGCGCCGAGAAGGACACCGAACGCTGGGACTCCTGGCGCCGCGACGACGGCACCTGGGAGGTCATCCTCGCCTACCGGGCCGACGGCGAGGGCCGCAGCGCCTCCTGGACCTACGACCCGCCCCGGCGCCTGGTCCAGCCCAACGACGACGAGGCCCGCGCACTGATCGGCGAGAACGTCGAGCGCGAGGAGGAGTCCGTCTTCCCGTTCATCCCGCGGATCGCCCGGCTCCCCCAGGACCGGCCGCCCCGCCCGATGATCGACCGGCCCTCCGCCGACCGCATCATGTCGGCCCGCGAGGTGCGCGAGTCGCGGGAGGCCACCGCCGAGTCCCGGGACTCGCTGACCAGCCTGCTCGACGTGGTCCCCGCCTTCCGCGGCGACCTCGCCGTCGGCGGCCCCGCCCCGATCGAGCCGGTGCCCGCCGAGGTCGCCGAGGAGACCGAGGAGCCGGCCGCGGCCGCCCCGGCGGTCGGCGCGGGCTCCGCCTACGCCGACATCCTGATGCCGCGCGCCGTCGCCCCGCACCGCGAGCGCCTGGTCGGCACCACCGACCGGCAGGCCGAGGCCGACGGCGTCCGGCCCGGGCGCCGGGCCACCGTGCCCAGCTGGGACGAGATCGTCTTCGGCAGCCGGCGCAAGAAGCAGGAATAGCAGCAGGACAGGCAGCACCAGTCGACAACGACGCCGGAAGGGGCGGGAGGCCGAGCCTCCCGCCCCTTCCGGCGTTTCCGGTCGGCGTTTCCGGTCGGTGTTCCCAGGCTCAGCCCGGCTGCTCGGTGACCGCCACCGGGCGGCTCACATCGCTCGACCACTCGCTCCACGACCCCGGGTACAGCGTGGCCGTCAGGCCCGCCACTTCCAGCGCCAGGATCTGGTGCGCCGCCGTCACCCCCGAACCGCAGTACACCGCCGTCTCCCGCTCCTCCGCGCCCAGCTCCCGGAACCTGGCCGCCAGTTCGGCGGCCGGACGGAACCGCCCGTCCGGGCCCACGTTCCCCGCCGTCGGCGCCGACACCGCACCCGGGACGTGCCCGGCCCGCGGATCCACCGGCTCCGTCTCGCCCCGGTACCGCTCCCCCGACCTGGCGTCCAGCAGCAGGCCGCTGCGCGCCCAGGCCGCGGCACCGTCCGCGTCCACCGTCGGCAACTGCCTCGGCGCGGGCTTGAAGTCACCCTCCGCCGGCTCCGGCAGCTCCGTCGTCACCGGCAGTCCGGCCGCCCGCCAGGCCGCGAAGCCGCCGTCCAGCACCCGGACCTCCCGGTGCCCCGCCCAGCGCAGCAGCCACCAGGCCCGCGCCGCCGCCATCGAGGCCGCAGCGTCGTACACCACGACCGGGCGCTCCCCGCTCACCCCGAAGCGGCGCATCGCCGCGCCGAACTCCTCCGGATCCGGCAGCGGATGGCGCCCGCCCCGGCCGGGGGCGCCGGGCGGGGCGGCGAGGTCCCGGTCCAGCTCGACGAAGTGCGCACCGGGCAGGTGCCCGGCCCGGTACTCCTCGGCCGCCGTCGGGCCGCCCGGCACCGCGTTGACCAACTGGTAGCGCACGTCCAACAGCACCGGCGGGCGCGCGGAGGCGAGCGCCTCCCGCAGCCCGGCCGCGGAGATCAGCGGAGAACCGTCGTCATAGGTCGTCATGGCGGCCATTGTCGCGCAGCCCGACCGACCCGCCGCTCTTTGTGCGGACTTTGCCGGACTTTCCGCGCGGCCCGAGGGTTGGGCGCCCGCCAGAGTGGAAGCATCACCCTCGCGCCGAGGATTCCCGTGCGCCAACCACCCACGAGGAGGCCCGCATTGCCCGCGGTGGAACTCCGACTGGCCCAGGGCACGCCCTGCTGGGTCAGCCTGCTGACCGACGACCTGCCCGGCGCCCGCGCCTTCTACGGCGAACTGCTCGACTGGACGTACGCCCCCGGCCCCGGCCAACTCGGCGACTACGTCCGGGCCGAGCTCGTCGGGGAGCCGGTCGCCGGCCTCGGCGTCTCCACCACCACCGGCTTCCCGGTGCAGTGGACCACCTACTTCGCCGTGGACGACGCCGACCGCACCGCCCAACTGGTCCGCGAGTGCGGCGGCACCGTCGCCGTCGGCCCGCTGCAGGCCGAGCGCGCCGGGCGGATGGCGATCGCCTCCGACGTCTCCGGCGCCGTGTTCGGCCTCTGGCAGGGCGAGGAACACCTCGGCCGGGAGGCCGGCGGCGAACCCGGCGCACCGGCCTGGGCCGAACTGCTCACCCCCGACACCGACGGCGCCGCCGCCTTCTACGCCACCGTGCTCGACCGCCCGGTCCGGCCCGGGGCGGGCGAGAGCGCACTTCTCGTGCACGGCCGCCCGGTCGCCGGCATCCGGCACCGCGCCGACCTGCGCGGCCACCCACCGCGCTGGCGCACCCACTTCGCCGTCCGCGACGCGGCCCTGACCGCCCGTCACGCGGTCGATCTCGGCGGCCGGATCCTGGTCGAGCCGCACGACACCGCCCGGGGCCGCGCCGCCCGGCTGGCCGACCCGCAGGGCGGCCACTTCTCCGTGCTGGAAACGGCAGCCTAGGCCCTGCCTTCCCAGGGTCCGCCTAGGCCTGCTGCTCCTCGAAGGGCAGCACGTCCGGGGAGAGCACCGAGGCGCGGGCCGTCGCGGCGGTCAGCCGGCGGCGGTGGTGGCGGCGGCACAGCACCTCGTAGCCGACCTCGTCCTCGTTCACCGAGATGTCGCCGATCACCACCTGGGCGCCCTCGACCACCATGACCCCGCCGACCGTCCGGGCGTTGTGCGTCGCCCGCGCGCCGCACCAGCACAGCGCCTCGACCTGCAGCACCTCCACCCGGTCGGCCAGCTCGATCAGCCGTTGCGATCCCGGGAACAGCCGGGTGCGGAAGTCGGTGGTGATGCCGAAGGTGTAGACGTCGATGCCCAACTCGTCCACCACCCGGGCCAGCTGGTCGACCTGCCCGGCGGAGAAGAACTGCGCCTCGTCGCAGATCAGGTAGTCCACCCGGCCGCCCGCCGAGAGCCGGTGCACCACGTGCACGTGGAAGTCGAAGTCGTCCGTCACCTCCACCGCCTCGGCCTGCAGGCCCAGCCGACTGGAGATCGTCGCGGCGCCCGCCCGGTCGTTGCGGGTGAGAATGACGCCCTGCCGGCCGCGCGCGGAGTGGTTGTGGTCCATCTGCAGCGCCAGCGTCGACTTGCCGCAGTCCATCGTGCCCGAGAAGAACACCAGTTCAGCCATGGGTGGAGCAAGGGCCTTTCGCATCAGGGGAGTTCGGGCACAGAAGAGTCAACGGAGCGGCTCAGCCGCGGACTTCGAGCAGCGGCACGAACTGCTCGACCGGGGTCATCGAACCGTGCAGGCCGATCATCGCGGACTCGCCGGGCTCGTTGCGCGAGGCGACGATCGCGATGTCGTCCCGCGCCGCGGCGACCACGTCGCCGATCCGGCCGTACACCCGCTCGTCCACCACCGGGCCGAACCAGCCCGCCGCGATCGCCTGGTCCCGGGTGGCGACCCACATCCGGTCGCCCAGCACCTCGCTCCAGACCGTGTGCACGTCGGCCGCGGCTCCCGGCACCGCGTACACGTGCCGGGCCCGGCCCTCGCCGCCGAGCAGGGCCACCCCGGCGCCCAGCTCCCAGTCCTCGTCGAAGTCGATCCGGTCCTCCGGCGCGATGTCGATCATGCCGTGGTCGGCCGTCACGTACATCGCCGAGCGCGGCGGCAGCTGCTGGGCCAAACGCCGGGCCAGCCGGTCCACCGCGTCCAGCGTCATCCGCCACTCGTCGGAGTCCACCCCGAAGCGGTGGCCCGCGCCGTCCAGCTCGCTGACGTAGGTGTACACCAGCGCCCGGTCGTGCTCCGCCAGCCAGGACGCGGCGAGGTCCATCCGCTCCTCGCCGGTCGTACGGCCCAGGAAGGTGCCGCCCGACAGCGCCACCCTGGTGAGCGGCGTCTGGGCGAACAGCGGGGAGGAGACCTGCGCGGTCGCCACCCCGGCGGCGTGCGTCCGCTCGAAGACCGTCGGGTACGGCTGCCAGGCGTGCGGCTCGGTCGGCGGCTGCCAGCGCAGCTGGTTCATCAGGTAGCCGGCGCCCGGCACCGCCACCGTGTACCCGGCCAGGCCGTGCAGGCCCGGCGGCGTCCCGGTGCCGACCGAGGCCAGCGAGGTCGCCGTGGTGGACGGGAAGCCCGCCGTCAGCGGACGGCCGCTGCCGCCCAGCGAACTCCCGGCGAGCGAGGACAGGAACGGCGCGTACTCGGGATGGCGCAGCAGCAGCTCCCAGCCGAGGCCGTCCACCAGGAACACCACCACCCGGTCCGCCGGGGCGATCGGCAGCGTCGCGGTGAAGCCGGGCACGCCGAGGCCCGCCGCCACCGAGGGCAGCAGGTCGCACAGCGAGCCGCTGCCGTAGGAGGGCGCGGGAGCCGCGGCCGGGTCAAGGATCTCGAAGGCGTCGTAGCCGTCGGCAGGTGCGAAGGACATGGAACCGGATTCGTAGCGTTCGGTGCGGCGATCAGACCCGCGGGCCGTTGTTGATCGTCGCGTCGGACAGCGCCCGGGCGAACACCAGCGCCTGGGCCACCGTCTCCGGCCCGTCGCCGGCCTCGCTCACCCGCAGCGAGAGGTCGTCGGCCGTCGCCGAGCCGGTGTAGCCGTGGTCCGCGTCGCAGTTCGGGTCCGAGCAGCCGGCCGGCTCCAGGTCGAGCCGCTGCACCGCGCCCCAGCCGATCGTCAGCACGACCTCGCGCGGCAGCGTCCCGGGGGTGTACGTCTCCGGGTTGGCGACCATCCGGCTCACCACGACCGAGCCGATCCGGTCCAGCCGGACGCTCTCCGTCGAGGTCGTCGCGTACGGCACCGCCGGGCTGCCCTCGGCGCCCGACTGCTCGTCGGTGTGGCTCACCACGAACCGGGTCGGGGTCAGCACCAGCACCGTCACGTGCCGGCGGACCTCGTTGGCGTCGAAGGTCGTCTCCTGGTGCACCAGGTAGGAGCCGATCGGCTCCGGGCCCACCGCGGACTCGACCGCCTCGGACACCAGGGCCGGGTAGTAGCCGCTGCGCTCGATCGCCGAGCGCAGGTCCTGAGTGGTGGTACCGGTCTTCGCCATATCTCCATCCTGGCATGGTCCGCCGACGAAGCGGGCGGCACGGCGCCGAGCTTCGGACAGCAGCGCCCGGGCAGGGCGCAACCAAGGAAGGTTACAGCGTGCTCATCGCGCGCGGGCCCAGATCGCTGCGGACGGGCAGGGGCGCGACCCGCACCCGCGCCCCCAGGATCGCCAGCCCGTGCGGGGCCACGACCACGGGTTCGAGATCCACCGAGGCGATCTCCGGAACGTCGTGCACCAACTGCGACACCCTGAGCAGCAGCTCCTCCAGGGCGCCGGTGTCCACCGCCTCGGCCCCGCGCCAGCCGAACAGCAGCGGCGCGGCCCGTACTTCCCGGATCAGCCCGGCGACGTCCTGGTCGGTGGCCGGGACCAGCCGGTGCGCCGTGTCGCCCAGGAGTTCGGCCGGTGCGCCGGCCAGACCGAAGGACAGGATCGCGCCGACCGCCGGGTCCACTGTGGCGCCGATCACGGTGTCCACGCCGCGCGGTGCCATCCGCTGCACCACCAGCTCGGCCTGCTCGGCGCCGCCGAGCAGCGCGTCCAGCTCGCGGTGGGCGCGGCGCAGGCCCGCCTCGCCGGTCAGGTCCAGCCGGACGCTGCCCAGGTCGGGGCGGTGCCGCAGGTGCGGGGCGGTCGCCTTCAGGGCCACCGGGTAGCCGAGCGAGGCCGCAGCCGCCACGGCCGTCTCCTCGTCCGGGGCCGGGAGCGTCGGGGAGACGTCGATGCCGTAGCGGGCCAGCAGTTCACGGGCCCCCGCGTCGGGCAGGGTGATCCGGGCGCCGGCCGGCTGGGTGCGCGTCGAGAGCGAACGGCGCAGGGCGCCCCGGTCGAAGGTGGTGCTGGGCGACGGGCGGGGCGCGGCCCGGGCGCTCAGCGCCGCCGCGACCAGGGTGCGGGCGCCGGGCTCGTCGATCCGGTCCAGCTCGGGGACGCGCGCCGTCTCCTCCGCCTCGGCCGTCCGGCGGCGCCACTGCGCGTAGTGCACGGCATGGGCGAGGGCGTGCACGGCCCGCTCGGGCGCCGCGTACGCGGGGATCGCGCCGGGGCGCAGCCGGGCCGGCAGGTCGGTCAGCGCCAGGTGGGCGAGCAGCAGCGGCTTGCCCACCTCCTTGGCGCGCCGGCCCGCTTCGAGCAGGCCGGCGGCGATCTCCGGGTCGTCCGAGCCCATCGCGGGGTCGTCGTCGCCGGTCAGCCGGCCGCCCATGAAGGCGTGCGCGGAGGTGCCGATCGGCGGGATCGCGACGGCGATCACCGCGTCCACGGCCGGGTCGGCGAGGGCCACGTCGAGCGCGATCCGGAAGTTCTCGCCGGTCGCGGCGGTGGTGAGGTCGACGGGCGTGCGCGGACGCAGGCCGGCGCCCAGCAGGGCGTCGTAGGTGAGCAGGCCGAGCGAGTCGGAGTTGCCGACCACCGCGACCCGGTCCCCCGGCGGCAGCGGCTGCAGGGCCAGCAGCTCGCCGGTGTCGTACAGCTCGGTGATGGTCGCGACCCTGATGACGCCCGCCTGTTCGAACAGCGCGTCCACCGTCGCGTCGCGCAGAGCGGTGGCGGTGGCCGGGACGGCGTGCCCGGGCGGGAGGCTGCCGGTGTGCCGGGCACCCTTGACCACCACGACCGGCTTGGCGGCGGCCAGGCGGCGGGCGATCCGGGTGAACTTGCGCGGATTGCCGAAGGACTCCAGGTACAGCAGCACCACCCTGGTGGCCTCGTCCTCGGCCCAGTACTGCAGGAAGTCGTTGCCCGAGACGTCGGCGCGGTTGCCCACCGAGGCGAACGAGGAGACGCCGAGGCCGCGCCGGTGGGCGGCCTCCAGCAGGGCCACGCCGATCGCGCCGGACTGGCAGAAGATGCCGAAGCCGCCGCGGCCGGGCAGGCGCGGCGCGAGCGAGGCGTTCAGCGGCCGCTCGGGATCGGTGTTGATCAGGCCGAAGGCGTTCGGGCCGACCACCCGCATCCCGGCCGCGCGGGCCTGGCCGACCAGCGCGCGCTGGCGGTCCCGGCCCTCCGGACCGGTCTCCGCGTAACCGGCGGTCACCACGACCAGGCCCTGCACGCCGTGGGCACCGCACTCGGCGACGGCGGCCGGGACGGCGCCCTCGGGCACGGCGATCACCGCGAGGTCCACCGGCCCGGGAATGTCCAGAATCGAACGGTGAACCGGGACGCCGTCCAGCTCGGTGCCGGGCGGGGCGTTGCGGTTCACCGCGTGGACGGGGTACTCGGCGGGGGCGCTGCCCAGCAGGTCGCGCAGGATCGCCCGGCCGACCGTCTGCGGGTTGCGGGAGACCCCGACCACCGCCACCGAGCGCGGGGTGAGCAGCCGCTGCACCGAACGCGCCTCGGCGCGGTGCTCGCGGGCCCGCATCACGGCGAGCGAGCGGTCGGTCTGTTCGAGGTCGAACTCCAGGTGCACCACGCCGTCGGCGAAGCTGCGGTGCTGGGTGTAGCCGGCGTCGGTGAAGACCTTCACCATCTTCCGGTTCTCCGGCAGCACCTCCGCCTGGAACCGGCGGATGCCGCGCTCCTGCGCCACCGCGGCGATGTGCTCCAGCAGCGCCGACGCGACCCCGCGGCCCTGGTGGGCGTCCTGCACCAGGAAGGCCACCTCGGCGTCCGTCCCGGTCTCGGAGGGGCGGCCCTCGGCGTCGATCCGGTCGTAGCGGACGGTGGCGATGAAGTGGTCCCGGATGACCACCGCGAGGCCGACCCGGTTGACGAAGTCGTGGTGGGTGAAGCGGCGGACGTCCCGGTCGGAGAGCCGGGGGTAGGGGGCGAAGAAGCGGAAGTACTTGGACTGGTCCGAGACCTGCTCGTAGAACTCCACGAGGCGCCCGGCGTCGGCGGGCGTGATCGGCCGGATCCGGGCCGTACCGCCGTCGCGCAGCAGGATGTCCGCCTCCCAGTGCTGCGGGTAGTCCGGGTGCTGCTCGGGGTCGGCTGCCGCGGGGTCGTCCACATTCGTCAGGTTATCCGGCGGCGAGCCGAATGGCGCCGGGTGCGTGCTCGCGGCAGGGTGGACGGGGCCTCCGGCCGGGGGGGTTTATGCCCCGAAAAGAAACAATCACAAGTCCTGAACGCGGCGGCTCGCAGGGGCCGCCCACATGCGACACTGGTCTAGACAACATGGCCGCTTCCCCCGCTCCCCCGAGCACGGCCGTGATCCAGCTTCACCGGAAAGGCACGTCTCATGGCTGAGCGCCGCGTCACCATCGGTTGGGCCGAGGGCCTGCACGCCCGTCCCGCCTCCGTCTTCGTCCGGGCCGTCACGGCCACCGGCGTGCCGATCACCATCGCCAAGCCCGGCGGCAACCCCGTCAACGCCGCCTCCATGCTCGGCCTCCTCGGCCTCGGCGCCCAGGGCGGCGACGAGGTCGTCCTGGCCTCCGACGCCGAGAACGCCGACGACGCCCTCGACCGCCTCGCCAAGCTCGTCCAGGAAGGCCTCGACGAGCTCCCGGCCGCGGCCTGAGGCCACGCAACCGCCCGATCGGGGTGCCGCCGGATTCCGATGGCACCCCGATCTGCTGTCGCGGGCCCTACCGGTCTGGGCCGCCCAGGCCCGGTCCGGCCCGCCCCACCCTGGCCATCAGCCCTTGACGCAGACGACCTGCTTGAGGTGCGCGACCACCTCTACCAGGTCCTTCTGCTGCTCGATGACCTTCTCGATGTTCTTGTAGGCGCCCGGGATCTCGTCCACCACACCACTGTCCTTGCGGCACTCCACGCCCTTGGTCTGATCGGCCAGGTCCCGCGTGGTGAACCGCTTCTTGGCGGCGTTGCGGCTCATCTTGCGACCGGCGCCGTGCGAGGCGGAGTTGAACGACGCCTCGCTGCCCAGGCCGCGGACGATGTACGAACCCGTCCCCATGGAGCCGGGGATGATCCCGAGGTCGCCGGAGCCGGCCCGGATCGCGCCCTTGCGCGTCACCAGCAGGTCGACGCCGTCGTACCGCTCCTCCGCCACGTAGTTGTGGTGGCAGCTGATGACCTCGTCGAAGGTGACCTCCGCCTTGGCGAACTCGCCCCGGACGACGTCCTGGAAGAGCGCCATCATGACCGCGCGGTTGCGCTTCGCGTACTCCTGGGCCCAGAAGAGGTCCTGGCGGTAGGCCGCCATCTCCGGGGTCTTCGCGAGGAAGACTGCCAGGTCCCGGTCGATCAGGCCCTGGTTGTGCCGCAGCGAGCGGGCGACGCCCATGTGGTGCTCGGCCAGCTCCTTGCCGATGTTGCGGGATCCGGAGTGCAGCATCAGCCATACCGAACCGGACGCATCCACACATACTTCACAAAAGTGATTTCCCGATCCGAGCGTTCCCATCTGCTGCATGGCCCGCTCGCGGCGCCACTTGACGTCCTCCGCGATGTCGTCGAAGCGCTGCCAGAAGTCGTCCCAGCCCGCGGCCCGGAAGCCGTGCAGCTTGCTCGGGTCGACCGGGTCGGTGTGGAGGCCGCGGCCGACCGGGATGGCCTGCTCGATCTTGGAGCGGAGGCGGGAGAGGTCGTCGGGGAGGTCCTTGGCGAACAGCGACGTCTTCACCGCGCTCATTCCGCAGCCGATGTCGACGCCGACCGCCGCCGGGCAGACGGCGCCCTTCATGGCGATCACGGACCCGACGGTCGCGCCCTTGCCCAGGTGGACGTCGGGCATCACGGCGAGGCCGTGCAGCCAGGGCAGGGAGCTGATGTTGCGCAGCTGGTCGAGGGCCTGGCTCTCGACCGTCGCCGGGTCGGTCCACATCCGGATCGGGACCCGGACGCCGGGGACTTCGGTGTACGTCATGGGTGAACGACCTCCAGGGGTCGGGTGGTTCAAGGGAGTTGGGGTGCCGCGCGAAGGAGTCCCGGCGTGGCTCGGGGAAGTTCTGGGGTGGTGGGGCTCAGGCGCCCGGGGCACAGAGGGAGGACGGCCTTGGGGAGCGTCGTCGGATGGCTCGCTCGACCCGCATGGTGACCGCCTCCCTTCGCTCGTCAGAGTTCGTACGTGTGTGCCGGGGGATATCTATCCACGGAACGGAACCGGCCTGCAAGGGATTTACAACGCGTCCGGCCCGGTGGAGCAGGTGCTCCACCGGGCCGGACGGCGACGACCGGGGCCGTCAGCTGATGACGGTGACCTCGCCGACGCCGAGCGCCCGCACGTCGTCCGCGATCACGGCGGCGTCGCCGACCAGCACGGTGACCAGGCGGTCCGGCGGGAAGGCCGCGACGACCGCCTCGGTGGCGGCGGCGGTGGGCAGTTCGGCGAGCTGCCGGTAGACCTCGGCCTGGTAGTCGTCCGCCAGGTACTGCTCGACCTGGTCGGCCAGGGTGCCGGCGACCGAGCCCGCGGTCTCGTACTTCAGCGGGGCGACGCCGACCAGGAACTGCACGGCCTCGTCGCGCTCGGCGTCGGTGAGGCCCTCGGCGGCGAGGGTGCGCAGGATGGTCCAGGTGTCGGCGAGCGCCGGGGCGGTGGAGGCGGTGTCCACCGAGCCGCTGATGGCGAGCAGCGAGCGCCCGCTGCCGTCGGCGGAGGAGCGCAGCGGCTGGGCGAAGGCGCGGACGCCGTAGGTGTAGCCCTTCTCCTCGCGCAGGACGCGGTCCAGGCGGGAGGTGAGGGTGCCGCCGAGGCAGTAGGTGCCGAGGGTCTGGGCGGCCCAGACCGGGTCGTGGCGGTCGGGGCCGATCCGGCCGATGAGCAGCTGGGTCTGGACGGAGCCGGGGCGGTCCACGATGACGACGCGGCCGTGGTCGTCGCCGACGACCGGGGCGTGGACGGAGGGTTCGGCGGCCGGGCCGGCCCAGCTGCCGAGGGTGCTCTCCAGGAGGGCGGGCAGGTCGACGCCGGTGAGGTCGCCGACCACGACGACGGTGCTGGTCGCGGGGCGCACGTGGGCCTCGTAGAAGGCCTTGACGGCGGCGCGGTCGATCGACTTGACGGTGTCGGCGGTGCCGGCGCGGGGCCGGGAGAGCCGGTCGGCGGCGTCGAAGAGCTCGGCGTAGAGGGCCTTGGCGGCGCGCCGGGCCGGGTTGGCCTGCTCGTGGACGATCTCGTCCAGCCGGTTGGCGACCAGGCGCTCGATCTCGGCCTCGGGGAGGGCGGGGGCGCGCAGGGCGTCGGCGAGCAGGGAGAGGCCGCGCTGGAGCCGGGACGCGGGGACCTCCAGGGAGACCCGGATGCACGGGTGGTCGGCGTGGGCGTCCAGGGTGGCGCCCGCGCGTTCGAGCTCGCCGGCGAACTCCTCGGCGCTGAGGGTGTCGGTGCCCTCGTTGAGGGCGCGGGCGAGGATCGCGGCGATGCCGTCGAGGCCCTCCGGCTCGGCGGCGAGCGGGGCGTCGAGGAGGACCTCGACGGCGACGAGCTGCTGGCCGGGCCGGTGGCAGTGCAGGACGGTGATGCCGTTGCCGAGAGCGGCCCGCTCGGGCGCGGGGAACGCCCACGGGCTGGGGGTGCCGGGCTGGGGCTGGGGGTGGAAGGTCATGGCGGGGACGTAGTCGGTGCTCATACGGCGGCACCCTCCTCTTCGGAAGCGGCGTCGGAAGCGGCGTCGGTCTCGGCGGCGGTGGCGTCACTGTCGGCGTCGCCCTCGGCGGCGCCGGTCGGCTCGTAGACGAGGACGGCCCGGTTGTCGGGGTGGAGCAGGGCCTTGGCGACGGCCTGGACCTCCTCGGCGGTGACGTCGAGGACCTTGGGGAGGGCGTCGTTGAGCAGCTTGGGGTCGCCGAACAGGACGGCGTAGCGGCAGAGTTCGTCGGCGCGGCCGGCGACGGTGGTGAGCCGGTCGAGCCACTCGCGCTCGATCTGCGCCTGGGCGCGTTCGAGTTCCTCGGGGGTGGGGCCTTCGGCGGCGAAGCGGGCGAGCTCCTCGTCGACGGCGGCGTCGATCTGCGCGATGGTGGCGTCGCCGGAGGTCTTGACGTCGAGCCAGCCGAGGCTGGGGGCGCCGGCCAGGCGCAGCAGGCCGAAGCCGGCGGCGACGGCGGTGCGGTCGCGGCGCACCAGCCGGTTGTAGAGGCGGCTGGACTCGCCGCTGCCGAGGATGGTGAGGGCGAGGTCGGCGGCGTCGGCCTCGCGGGTGCCGTCGTGCGGGAGGCGGTAGGCGGCCGTCAGGGCGCGGGAGGGGACGTCCTCGTGGACCTCCTCGCGGATCTCGCGGCCGATGGTGTCGGGCAGTTCGCCGGAGCGCGGGGGCTGCTTGCCGTCGTGCGCGGGGATGGAGCCGAAGTACTTCTCGACCCAGGCGACGGTCTGCTCGGGGTCGATGTCGCCGACGACGGACAGGACCGCGTTGTTGGGCGCGTAGTACGTGCGGAAGAACGTGCGGGCGTCTTCCAGGGTGGCCGCGTCGAGGTCGGCCATGGAGCCGATCGGCGTGTGGTGGTACGGGTGGCCGTCGGGGTAGGAGAGCGCGGTGAGCTTCTCGAAGGAGGTGCCGTACGGGACGTTGTCGTAGCGCTGGCGGCGCTCGTTCTTGACGACGTCGCGCTGGTTCTCCATGGACGTCTCGTCGAGGGCGGCGAGCAGCGAGCCCATCCGGTCGGCCTCCAGCCAGAGGGCGAGCTCCAGCTGGTGGGCGGGCATGGTCTCGAAGTAGTTGGTGCGCTCGAAGCTGGTGGTGCCGTTGAGCGAGCCGCCGGCGCCCTGGACCAGCTCGAAGTGGCCGTTGTTGGAGACGTTGGCGGAGCCCTGGAACATCAGGTGCTCGAAGAGGTGGGCGAGGCCGGTGCGGCCCTTCACCTCGTGGCGGGAGCCCACGTCGTACCAGAGGCAGACGGCGGCGACCGGGGTCAGGTGGTCCTCGGAGAGGACGACGCGCAGGCCGTTGGCCAGGCGGTGCTCGGTGATGGCGATGCCTCGGCTGGAGGCGGGGGCCGGGTTGGCCATGCGCTCGGGTCCTTCCCGTCGTCGATGTCGGGGGTTCGTGTGGCGTCCCCCATTGTGGTGCAACGCACGGGGGCCGTGTTCGTGTCCGCGCGGACGGGGTCGTTCGCCAGGGGCGGAAGAGGGCCGCTGACCGGGAGTGTCGGCGCGAGGGTCCACAATGGGGGCGCCGTGCCCTGTCCGCCGCACTCGGTTGACGGGTCCGGCGGCAGGGCGGCAGTGAGCGACCGACGCCCGACCGAGACACAGCCAGCGACACGTAAGGGAGCCCCGCCGCGATGGCCCGCCGCAGTTCGCAGACCCCGCCGCCCGGAGACTTCGAGGAGCGGATCCTCGACGTCGACGTCGTGGACGAGATGCAGGGCTCCTTCCTGGAGTACGCCTACTCGGTGATCTACTCGCGTGCGCTGCCCGACGCGCGGGACGGTCTGAAGCCGGTGCACCGCCGGATCCTCTACCAGGCCAACGAGATGGGCCTGCGCCCGGAGCGCGGCCACGTGAAGTGCGCGCGCCTGGTGGGCGAGGTGATGGGCCGGCTGCACCCGCACGGCGACGCCTCGATCTACGACTCCGTGGTGCGCATGGCGCAGCCGTTCTCGATGCGGCTGCCGCTGATCGACGGGCACGGCAACTTCGGTTCGCTGGGCAACGACGACCCGCCGGCGGCGATGCGCTACACCGAGTCGCGGTTGACGGCCGCGTCGATGGCGATGGTGGAGTCGATCCACGAGGACACCGTCGACTTCGGCCCGAACTACGACGGCAGCGAGCAGGAGCCGCTGGCGCTGCCCGCCGCGTTCCCCAACCTGCTGGTGAACGGCGCGACGGGCATCGCGGTGGGCATGGCGACGAACATGCCGCCGCACAACCTGTCCGAAGTGGTGGCTGCGGCCCGGCACCTGATCAAGCACCCGACCGCGGACCTGGACACGCTGATGCGGTTCGTGCCCGGCCCGGACCTGCCGACCGGCGGCCGGATCGTGGGCCTGTCGGGCATCCGGGACGCGTACGAGTCGGGCCGCGGCACGTTCAGGATCCGGGCGACGACGACGGTGGAGGCGGTGACGGCCCGCCGCAAGGGCATCGTGGTCACCGAGCTGCCGTACAACGTCGGCCCGGAGAAGGTCATCGCGAAGATCAAGGACCTGGTCAACGCGAAGAAGCTGCAGGGCATCGCGGACGTCAAGGACCTGACCGACCGCGAGCACGGCCTGCGGCTGGTGATCGAGGTCAAGAACGGCTTCGTGCCGGAGGCCCTGCTGGAGCAGCTCTACAAGCTGACGCCGATGGAGGAGACCTTCGGCATCAACAACGTGGCGCTGGTGGACGGGCAGCCGCTGACGCTGGGCCTGAAGGAGCTGCTGGAGGTCTACGTCGACCACCGCTTCACCGTGGTGCGCCGGCGCAGCGACTTCCGCCGCCGCAAGCGGGAGGAGCGGCTGCACCTGGTCGAGGGCCTGCTGGTGGCGCTGGTCGACATCGACGAGGTCATCGCGATCATCCGGTCGAGCGACAACGCCCAGCAGGCGAAGGAGCGCCTGATGGAGCGCTTCTCGCTGTCGCAGACGCAGACCGCGTACATCCTGGACACGCCGCTGCGCCGGCTGACCCGGTTCGACCGGGTGGAGCTGGAGCAGGAGAAGGAGAAGCTCACCGCGGAGATCGCGGAGCTGACCGAGATCCTGGAGTCGGACACCCGGCTGCGCAGCGTGGTCTCGTCCGAACTCGGCGCGGTGGCCAAGCAGTTCGGGACGGAGCGGCGCACCGTCCTGCTGGAGGCGGGGGCGGCTCCGTCGGCGTCTCTGGCGGTGCCGCTGGAGGTGGCGGACGACCCGTGCCGGGTGCTGCTGTCCTCGACGGGGCTGCTGGCGCGGACGGCGGACGGCGAGCCGTTCGAGCTGTCGGAGAAGCGCTCGAAGCACGACGTGATCGTGTCGTCCGTGCACGCGACGGCCCGGGCGGACGTGGGAGTGGTGACGTCCGCGGGCCGGGTGCTGCGGCTACCGGTGATCGACCTGCCGGCGCTGCCGCCGACGCCGTCGCCGACCCTGGCGGGCGGGGCCGCGGTGGGCGAGTTCCTGCGCGTGGAGGCCGGGGAGCGGGTGCTGGCGCTGACCACGCTGGACGAGTCCTCGCCGGGGCTGGCGCTGGGCACCGCGCAGGGCGTCGTCAAGCGGGTGGTGCCGGAGTGGCCGGCGAACAAGGACGAGTTCGAGGTGATCGCCCTCAAGGAGGGTGACGAACTGGTGGGCGCGGTCGAACTGCGCACCGGCGAGGAGGACTTGGTCTTCATCGCCTCGGACGCGCAGCTGCTGCGCTACCCGGCGGGCCAGGTGCGCCCGCAGGGCCGCCCGGCGGGCGGCATGGCGGGCATCAAGCTGTCGGACGGCGCCCGGGTGCTGTCCTTCGCCGCGGTGGACCCGGCCACGGACGCCGTGATCGTCACGGTGGCCACGGCCTCGGACACGCTGACCGGCGGCGAGCAGACGACCTGGAAGGTCACCCCGTTCGAGCAGTACCCGCGCAAGGGCCGCGCCACCGGCGGCGTCCGCTGCCAGCGCTTCCTGCGCGGCGAGGACGGCCTGGCATTCGCCTGGGCGGGGGCCGCCCCGGCGCGCGCCGCCACGGCCAAGGGCGCCCCGGTCGACCTCCCCGACCGCGACCCGCGCCGCGACGGCTCGGGTACCCCGGTCACCACCCCGATCGCGGTGGTCGCCGGGCCGGCGTGACGGTTCGCGCCCGGCGGAGGGGTACCGGCAGCAGCCGGTGCCCCTCCGCTTCGTCGTGGCCGCCGACGCGCTTCTTCGTGGTCGCCGCGCCGGCGCTTCTTCCTGGCCGCGCCGTGGACGGCCGGGCCCGGGACGGCTGCGTCCGGATGATCGAGTGAGGGTAGCCTTGCCAGGGTGAGCACCTGTGCGACCGTGTCGCGTGAACTTTCGGAGCCGCTGGCCGCGACGGCGGCGGTGGCGACCACCTGGCTGCTGGTGGAGCAGAACGGTCCGTGGGGCGCGAAGGCGCTGGGTGAGAGCCACCTGGATCCGGCGGTGGGGCGGGCACTGGAGGCGGCCGCGGCGGGGACGGGCGTGCGGGTGGCGTTGATCCGGCGCCCGGGCCGGCACGCGGACTGCCTGCCGACGGCGCGGCGCGAGGTGATCGTCGCGCACACCGTGCCGGGCCGCGGCTGGGTGCGCCGGGCGTGGTCGGCGGACCCCGCGGAGCTGCTGGGGCTGGACTTCGCGGCACTCGGCGCGGGCGACCACACGGGCTTCGGGGCGGAGCACGTCGGCGGCCCGCTGGCGCTGGTGTGCACCAACGGGCGACGGGACCGCTGCTGCGCGCTGCTGGGCCGTCCGCTCGCGGCGGAGCTGGTCGCGGCCGGGCACAGCGAGGTCTGGGAGGTGACCCACCTGGGCGGGCACCGCTTCTCCCCGACGATGCTGGTGCTGCCGTACGGCTACGCGTACGGGCGGTTGACGCCGGAGACGGCGAAGGAGGTGCTGGCGGCGACGGCGGCCGGGCACATGGTGCCGGAGTGGTCGCGGGGCTGCTCGGGCTGGGACCGTCCGGGCCAGGCCGCCGAGCACGCGGTGCGGCTGGCCATCGGGGAGACCGGGGCGGACGCGCTGACGCTCACGCAGCGCCCGGACGGCGCGGGCCGCTGGCTGGTCGCGGTGCTGCACCGGGACGGCCGGGCCTGGGAGGTGGACGTGATCGAGTCGGTGAGCGTGCCGCCGCGTCCGGAAAGCTGCGGCAAGGCGGCGGGGACGCCGTCGCGGATGGACGTGCTGTCCGTACGGGGGGTGTGAACGCGGCGGGCCCGCGCCCGTGGGGGTGTGAACGCGGCGGGCCCGCGCCCGTGGGGGTGAGCGCGGGACCGCGGCGGCCGGGGGTCAGCCGGTGGCCTTGCCGACGAACTCCGTGGTGTACGTCCTGGACAGGTCGACCGTCCCCTCCTTTCCCTTGACGTCGGGGTGGAACGCCGCGAGCACCGAGAGCACCGTCTTCGGCCCGTCGGCCGGCATCACGCCGTCCGTGGTGAACATCGGCAGCGTCGCCTTGATCGCCGCCGCGTACTGGTCGGCGCCGCCCTGCGCGTAGTCGGCGGGCATCTTCGCGGCGATCTCCTCGGGGGTGTGGGAGGACATCCACTTGAGGGTCTTCACGAAGGCGTTGGCGAGCTTCTGGGTGGTGTCCTTGTTCTTCTCGACCCAGTCGATGTTCATGTACAGCGAGGACGACGGGTACAGGCCGCCGAGGGCCTGGCGCGAGCCCTCGGGGGTGCGCATGTCGTAGAGGATCTTGCCGAGGCCCTTGTCCAGGATGTTGGCGACGGTCGGGTCGGTGGTCATCCCGGCGTCGATGCTGCCCTGTTGGAGCGCGGCGATGAAGGTCTGGCCGGCGCCGACCGCGATCGGGCTGAACTCGCTGACGGCGGTGCCGTTCTTGACGGCGAGGTACTTGGTGAGGAAGTCGGTCGAGGAGCCGAGGCTGGTGACGCCCAGCTTCCTGCCCTTGAAGTCGGCGCCGGACCTGACGGCGTCGGCCTGCTTGGCGGAGACCACCTCGACCTCGCCGGGCGCCTGGGCGAACTGCACCACGGACTCGACGTTCTTGCCCTTGGCCTGCAGGTCGATGGTGTGGTCGTAGAAGCCGACGGCGCCCTGGACGTCCCCCGCGAGGAGCGCGGTGGTGGCGTTGACGCCGGCGGGTTCGGTCATCAGCTCGACGTTGACGCCGGCCTCGGCGAAGTAGCCGAGCCGCTGGGTGAGCATCGCGGGCAGGTAGATGACCTTGTCCAGGCCACCGACCATGATCTTGACCTTGGGCCCGTCGACCTGCTGCCCGGCCGGGGCGGCGACCGCGCCGTGGCCGGCGGTGGCGGCGTCGTTGGCGCAGGCGGTGAGCGGGAGGAGCAGGACGGCGGCGAGGGCGGTCGCGGCGGCTCTGCCGGTGGGGTGGGGGCGCATGGGTGGGGGTGCCTCTCTCTTCTGACCGGCGGGGAGTCAGCGGGCAGGGGACGTCAGCGGGGCGGGGGAAGTCAGCGGGCAGGGGACGTCAGCGGGGCGGGGGAAGTCAGCTGGTCAGGCGGCTCAGCAGGCCGGGTCTGTGGAGTCAGCGGCCGTCGCCCGCGTCGGCGGGCTTCCAGCGGAACAGCTTGTTCTCGGCGAAGGTCAGCAGCCCCTCGGTGAGCAGCGCGACGACGGCGAGGATGGTCATGGCGGCGTACACGCCGGCCGCGTTGAAGGTGCCCTGGGCGGCCGCGACGAGCAGGCCGAGGCCCTTGGTGGCGCCGATGTACTCGCCGACGATGGCGCCGATCAGCGCGAAGCCGAAGCTGACGTGCAGGCTGGTGAAGATCCAGGTGGTGGCGGCGGGGATGACCACCTGGAGGGTGACCTTGCGGTTGTCGGCGCCCAGGATGCGGGCGTTGGCGACGAGGTTGCGGTCCACCTCGCGGGCGCCCTGGAAGGCGTTGAAGAACACCGGGAAGAACACCAGCACCACGGCGGAGGCGACCTTGGAGGCCGGGCCGAGGCCGAACCAGATCAGGAAGATCGGCGCGAGGACGATGCGCGGGATCGCGTTGAGCACCTTGATGTACGGCCCGAACACGTCGGCGAGGAAGCGGATCCGGCCGAGCGCGATGCCCAGCAGCACACCGCCGATGACGCCGATCACCCAGCCGCTGAGGGCTTCGTAGAGGGTGTAGGCGATCTGTTCGCCGAGCGAGCCCTGCGCGGTGCCGTGGGTGGTCCACTGCCAGATCTGGTCCCAGATCCTCGACGGCTGCGAGAAGTTGAACGGATCGATGACGTCCGTACGGGCGCAGACCTCCCAGAGTCCGAGGAAGCCGGCCAGGACCGCGACCCGGGCCGCGTAGACGGTCAACTTCCGGTTGCGGGCGGCCCGTTCGCGGGCCTCGGTTCTCGTCGTGACGACCGGGGGCTTCCCGGCGACGGCGGACGCGGTCTCAAGCGGCACGACCCGCTCCTCTCTCCCGGGTGATGCGCACCTCTTCGCCGAGCGAGGCCCAGATCTCGCGGTACAGCTCGACGAACCTCGGCTCCAGCCGGACGGCCTCCACGGTGCGCGGTCGTGGCAGGTCGACGGTGAAGACCTCCTTGACCGTGGCCGGTCCGGCGGTCATGACGACGACCCGGTCGGCGAGCGCGATGGCCTCGTCCAGGTCGTGGGTGACGAAGACGACCGACGCCGCGTTGCTGGCGGAACTCGTACCGGCCCACAGCTCCAGCAGCTGGTCCGACATGAGGGCGCGGGTCTGGACGTCCAGCGCCGAGAACGGTTCGTCCATCAGCAGGATCGCCGGGTCGTTGACGAAGGTCTGGGCGAGCGCGACGCGCTTGCGCATGCCGCCGGACAGCTGGTGCGGGTAGCGGTCCTCGAAGGCGGCGAGGCCGACCCGGCCCAGCCAGTCCCGGGCCCGTTCCCTGGCCTCGGCGGCGGGCACCCCGCGGAAGCGGGGGCCGGCCATGACGTTGGACAGGACCGTCCGCCAGGGGAAGACGGCGTCCTGCTGGAACACGAACCCGACCTTGGGGTCGATCCCGCTGACGGGCTCGCCGTACACCCGGACCTCGCCCTCGGTGGGCTCCTCCAGGCCGCTGACCAGGGTCAGCGTGGTGGACTTGCCGCAGCCGGTGGGCCCGACGACGGCGACGAACTCGCCTTGGGCGACGGTCAGATCGAGATCGCGGACGGCGGTGTGCAGGGCCCCGGAGGGCGTGCGGAACCGCTTGGTCGCGCCGGACAGCTCGATCGCCGGGGTTTTGCTCATCCGATCCTCCCGGGTCTGTGCTTGCCCCGGAACGGTAGGAGCCGGCCGGGCCCCGGCGGGAGCCTTCTCGGCGTAGTGCGGCTTCTCCGCATTGAGGGGTGTTCTGCTCGTTTTGCTTCCGCTACAACTGCGGGGGCACGGCTGACAGAAACACGCCGGAAACGTAAGGTGTCCCGACCCCCGGCGGAGGACGGGCCCCTGGCGGAGGTCGGAACCCCTGGCGGAGGACGGAGCCCCTGGCGGAGGACAAGGCCCCACCTCGGAACAAGTCCCCGCTTTGGAACAAGCCCCCCACCCGGGGCGGCCCGCCCCCCGCCCCCGCAGAACCGCCCGAAGCCGCCGAGAGGAGGCCCGGATGAAGCTCCCCCATTGGCCCCGCCGGGTCTTCGCCCAGCTGCTGCTGAGCCAGACCGTCGTCACCGTCGGTGTCACCGCCGTGACCGCCGGGCTGTTCCTGGCCCCGGTCAGCAGCGAACTGGACCACGACGCCATGCAGCGGGCCCTGTCGATCGCCCAGGCCACCGCCACCGACGAGACGATCGCCCGGGCCGCCGACACCCGCGACGTGGTGGCCGCGCAGCGCAACGCCGAGCAGATCCGCCTGGCCACCGGCGCCAGCTTCGTCGTGGTCACCGACCGGGACGGGATCCGGCTCTCGCACACCGACCCGGGCCGGATCGGCCACCGGGTCAGCACCGACCCTGAGCCGGCGCTGGGCGGCCGCAGCGTCACCGCGATCCAGGAGGGCACCCTGGGCCGCACCGCGCGCGGCAAGGTGCCGCTGCGGATGGCCGACGGCCGGATCGTCGGCGAGGTGTCGGTGGGCATCAGCGACGACTCGATCCGCCGCCGGCTGCTGAAGATGCTCACCGGAATCCTGCTGTGCGCGGGCGCGGGCCTGGCCGCCGGGACGATCGCCACCCTGGCCCTGGCCCGTCGGCTCAAGCGCCGCACCCACAACATCGCGCTGGCCGACATCTCCGCGCTGCTGGTGGAGCGGGAAGCGATGCTGCACGGCATCCGCGAGGGCATGGTGGCACTGGACGAACGCGGCCGGATCCGGCTGGCCAACGACGAGGCGGTCCGGCTGCTCGGCCTGCCCGAGGACTGCACCGGCCGCCCGATCGGCGCGGTGCTGCCACCGGGCCGGCTGGCCGAAGTGCTGGCCGGACGGATCGCCGGCGCCGACCTGCCGGCCGTCCGGGACGACCGGGTGCTGGTGGTGAACCGGATGGCCACCGCCGAAGGCGGCGCCGTGGTGACCCTGCGCGACCGCACCGAGCTGGAGTCGCTGGTCCGCGAGCTGGACACCACCCGCAGCCTGACCGAGGCGCTGCGGGCCCAGGACCACGAGCACGCCAACCGGATGCACACCCTGCTGGGCCTGCTGGAGCTGGGCCGGCACGAGCAGGCGGTGGCGTTCATCTCGGAGCAGTCCGGCTCGCACGCCGTGGTCGCCGCGCGGATCGCCGAGCAGGTGCAGGATCCGCACGTCGCGGCGCTGCTGGCGGGCAAGTCGGCGGTGGCGGGCGAGCGCGGCGTCCGGCTGGCGCTGTCCCCGGCGGCGCATCTGCCGGATGCGGTGGTGGACGCCCGGGCGCTGGTGACGGTGCTGGGCAATCTGATCGACAACGCGGTGGACGCGTTGACGCCGGGTGGGGGCGGCCGGGTGGAGGTGAGCCTGGCGGCGGCCGGCTCCACCCTGCTGCTGCAGGTCGCGGACAGCGGCCCGGGCGTGCCGGAGGACCTGCGCGAGCAGGTCTTCGAGGAGGGGTGGACCAGCAAGGACGCACCCGCGCATCGTCCGCGCGGGCTGGGGCTGGCGATGGTGCGGCGGCTGGTCGAGCGGACCGGCGGCCGGATCGGGCTCGACACCGGGCCGCTCGGCGGCGCCCGGTTCACCGTCGAGCTGCCCGAGGCCCTGCTCACCGACCGGCTCGTGGAGGCCTGATGATCGACGTACTCGTGGTGGACGACGACTTCCGGGTCGCGGACGTGCACGCCGCGTACGTGGCCAAGGTGCCGGGCTTCCGGGTCACCGGCACCGCGCACTCGGCCGGGGAGGCCCTGGCCGCGCTGGAGCGCCGCCCGGTGGACCTGCTGCTCCTCGACCACCACCTGCCGGACGAGACCGGCCTGGCCCTGGTGCGCCGGCTGCGGGACCGCCAGGTGGCCTGCGACGTGATGATGGTGACGGCCGCCCGGGACGTGTCGACGGTCCACGCCGCCATGCAGCACGGCGCGTTGCAGTACCTGGTCAAGCCGTTCACCTTCGCCGGGCTGCGCGAGAAGCTGGTGGCGTACGCGCAGCTGCGGCACGCGCTGGCCGCTCCGGCCCGGGAGGCCGGCCAGGACGAGGTTGACCGGCTGTTCGCGACCCTGCGCCTCGCCGCCGCCCCAGCCGGCCCGCTGCCCAAGGGCCACTCGGCGCCGACCACCGACCTGGTGATGGGCGTCCTGCGGCGGGCCGGCCGGCCGCTGTCCGCCCAGGAGGTCGCCGACGCCACCGGGCTGAGCCGCTCCACCGCGCAGCGCTACCTCAAGCAGCTGGAGCGAGACAGCCGGCTGCGGCTGACCCTCCGGTACGGCGACACCGGCCGCCCGGAACACCGCTACGGCCTGGCGGCCCGGGCGTAGCCGCTCAGGGTCCGGGCGTAGCCGCTCAGGGTCCGGGCGTAGCCGCTCAGGGTCCGGGCGTAGCCCCCAGGCCCGGGCGTAGCCGCTCAGGGTCCGGGCGTAGCCCCCAGGCCCGGGCGTAGCTTCCAGGGCCCGGACATGGGGGAACCCCGGCGGCCCCAGGCCCGCCGGGGTTCCCCGGGGCGCGGCGGCTCAGGCCGCGCCCGCACCGGTGAGGGCACGTACCTCCAGCTCGGCGAACCGGTCCGCGTCGGCGGGCTCGCGCGAGGTCACCGTCCCGATCCAGCCCGCCAGGAAGCCGAGCGGGATGGAGACGATGCCGGGGTTCTCCAGCGGGAACCAGTGGAAATCGACGCCGGGGAACAGCGCCGACTTGGAGCCGGAGACCACCGGCGAGAAGACCACCAGCACGATCGCCGGGACCAGTCCGCCGTACACCGACCAGACCGCGCCGCGGACGGTGAACCGCGACCAGAACAGGCTGTACAGCAGCACCGGCAGGTTCGAGGAGGCGGCGACGGCGAAGGCCAGGCCGACCAGGAAGGCGACGTTCAGCTGCTGGGCGAAGAGGCTGATCACGATCGCCGCCGCGCCGATCCCGCCGGCGGCGAGCCGGGCGACGACGACCTCCTGCTGCTCGCCGGCCCCGGGCGCGGGCTCCTCCGCCGACCGGGAGGCCGGAACGGCCTCGCCCCGGCGCCGCCGCAGCCGACCGCCCGGCGCCCGGTGGCCCCGGCCGAGCCGCCCCGGCTTCCGCGGCCGGTCGCGCCACGCGCCGGCCCAGATGTCGTGGGCGAAGGCCGCCGAGGAGGCCAGGGTCAGCCCGGCCACCACGGCGAGGATGGTGGCGAAGGCGATCGCCGAGATCAGCGCGAACAGCACCACCCCGCCGGTGCTGCCGTTGCCGCCGCCGAGTACCAGGGCGAGCAGCGGGACGGCGGTGTTCCCGGCCGGGTTGGCGTGCCGGACCTCGGCCGAGCCGACCAGTGCGGTGGCGCCGAGGCCGAGCGCGATGGCCATCAGGTAGAAGCCGCCGACCAGGCCGATCGCCCACATCGTGGAGCGGCGGGCGGCCCGCGCGGTGGGCACCGTGTAGAAGCGGGACAGGATGTGCGGCAGGCCGGCGGTGCCGAGCACCAGCGCGAGGCCGAGGCTGAAGAAGTCCAGCCGGCTGGTGAAGCTGCCGCCGTACTTGAGCCCGGGCTCCAGGTAGCGGTGCCCGGCGCCGCTGTGCTGGGCGGCCTGGCGCATCAGTTCGCCGAGGTCGCCGTGGAAGCGGACCACCAGCAGCACGGTGAGCAGCACCGAACCGGCGGTCAGCAGGAAGGCCTTGACGATCTGGATCCAGGTGGTGGCCCGCATCCCGCCGATCGTCACGTAGACGACCATCAGGGCCCCGACCGCGATGATCGTCCAGGTACGGGCGTGCGGGCTGTCGGTGCCCAGCAGCAGGGCGACCAGCGAGCCGGCGCCGACCATCTGGGCGACCAGGTAGAGCAGGGTGACGACGACGCTGGCGCCGCCGGCCGCGGCGCGCACCTTGCGGCGGCGCAGCCGCAGCGCCAGCACGTCGGCGAGGGTGTACCGGCCGGCGTTGCGGACGAGTTCGGCGACCAGCATCAGCACCACCAGCCAGGCGACCAGGAAGCCGATGCTGTAGAGCACGCCGTCGTACCCGTACAGGGCGATCAGCCCGGCGACGCCGAGGAAGGAGGCCGCGGAGAGGTAGTCGCCGGAGAGCGCGAAGCCGTTCTGCAGCGGGGTGAAGTCGCGGCCGCCGGCGTAGAAGTCCTCGACGGCGCTGCCCCGGCGGCCGACCCAGAGGGTGATGCCCAGGGTGACCAGGACGACGACGGCGAACAGCACGATCGCGAGCGAGTGGTGGTCGCCGGTGGGGGCGACGGGGGGCGGGGTCGCGGTCGTCACCGTCACTGCCTTCGTCGCCGTCTTCGTCGCCGCTGTCGCCGCCGTCATCGCTGTCACCGCGTCGGACATCAGGGTGGTCATCATGGCCGTCACCGCAGCTGGTCCTGGGTGTCCCAGCGCAGGCCCAGGGCAGCGCGGTCGCGCTGGGTCCGGGCGTTGCGGGCGTAGAGCCAGGTGAGCACGAAGGTGGAGGCGAACTGGAGCAGGCCCAGCAGCCAGGCCACGTTGAGCGGCCCGGCCACCGGGGTGCGCATCAGACCGGGCGCGGCGGCCTGCGCGGCCACGTACGTCAGGTACCAGCCGAGGAAGACGCCGGCGACCGGGAAGACGAACGACCGGTAGCTGCGGCGGATGTCCTGGAAGGCCGCGCTGGCCTGGACGGCCCGGTAGACCTCGGTGCTGTCGACGGGCGTCGGGGCGGGTGTGGCGGCCCGGGCCACGGGGGCGGCCTGGACGGCGGCCTCGGGCGGGGCCGCCGCGGTCGCCGACTCGTCCGTAGTGGCGGGAGCCGTACTGGTGCTAGCCGTACGGGCGGGAACGGCGGGAGCGGGCTGCGCCGGCACCGCCGTTCGGCGGGGCGGGGGCGAGGGCTCGGGCGGGGCGTCGGCGGGGGCGGCGGCAGCCGGAGCGGCCCACCAGTCGAAACGCTGCCCCTGCCCGGGACTGCTCGTCTGCTGCTGTGGCACTGCTGCTCCTGCGACGGCCGGACGTTCTGTCCCGCACCATGATGGAGGCCGCCGGACCGCGCCCTCGACCATCGCCTGCACCTTCACTCGATGAGGTGATCGATCATCCGACAGACGCTCATCGGACTACTGCTGCGTACCGGTGATCCCGTGTCGGAACGCGTAGGCGACCGCCTGCGCCCGGTCCCGCACCGCGGTCTTGGCGAACAGGTTGTTGATGTGGGTCTTCACGGTGGTGACTGACGAACAGCCGCCGGGCGATCTCGGTGTTGGAGAGGCCCTCGGCGATCAGCCCGAGCACCTCGGCCTCCCGGACGGTCAGCCCGTCGGGCAGCTCCCCCGGCCGGGCGGAGGTCCGCCCGGCCGGGGGCGCGGACTGGCCCGGTGGCTCCGACAGCCGCTCCAGCAGCCGGAGTTGGACCTGCGGGGAGAGCCCGGCCGCACCCGCGCGCACGTCCGCGATGGCCCGGGCGATCTCCTCGGCGCCGGCGTCCTTGGTGAGGTAGCCGCGCGCCCCGGCCCGTAGCGCCGGGAACAGCGAGTCGTCGTCGGCGTAGGTGGTCAGCACCACGACCTCGGTCTCCGGGTGCGCCGCCCGGATCCGCCGGGTCGCCTCGACGCCGTCGCAGCGCGGCATCCGCAGATCCATCAGCACCACGTCCGGGTGGTGCCGCTCCACCAGGGTGACGGCCTCCTCCCCGTCCCCGGCCGCGCCGACCACCTCGATACCGGGCAGCAGCCCCAGCAGCATCACGATTCCCTCGCGCACCACCGTCTGGTCGTCCGCCACCAGCACCCTGGTGACCGCCCCCGCCGTCATGCCGGCACCCGCAGCAGCACGCGCCACCCTCCGTCCTCCGGGCCCGCCAGCAGCGTGCCGCCGAGCAGTTCAGCGCGTTCGCGCATCCCCAGCAGACCGTACCCGCTGCCGCTCGCCGCCAGCTCCCCCGGCGCCGGCCCCGGCGCCGACTCACCCGCGGACCGGCCGCGCGGCGCCCGGGTGCTGCGCACCTCCAGCTCCACCACCCCGTCGAGGTAGCGCAGTTCGACGGAGCAGCGGCCGCCGGGCGCGTGCTTGCGGACGTTGGTCAGCGCCTCCTGCGCGGTGCGCCGCACCGCGAGGCCGGCCTCCGCGGCGAGCGGCCGGGGCGTGCCGGTGACGGCGAGGGCGGCCCGCTCCCGACCGGTCAGCTCGACCAGGAAGTCCCCGACCGGGGTGAACTCGCCGCGCAGCGCGGACAGGGCCTGCCGGGTCTCGGCCAGCCCGTCCTGGGCCATCCGCCGGGCCGCGACCACCCGTTGGCGGATCTGCTCGCGGTCGGTGTCGCCCTCCAGCATCAGCCGGGCCGCCTCCAGGTGGACGAGTTGCGCGGAGAGGCTGTGGGCGAGCACGTCGTGGATCTCCCGGGCGATCCTGGCCCGTTCGGCGAGCGCCGCGCTCTCCGCCTCGGCGGCGCGGGCGGCCCGCTCCTGTTCGAGCAGCCGGCGGGCGGTACCGCGCGCCTCCAGGTCCAGCCGCAGCAGGTAGCCGAGCAGGCCGATCCCGCCGACAGTGGCGACGACACTGAACCAACTCGCCCAGCTGGCCGCCGCGTACGAGCCCAGGGCGGCCACCCCGGCGATCAGCGCGGGCGCGGGCGGCAGCCGTACCAGGGCGATCACCGCCACCCCGCACCAGAGGGTGTCGGCGAGCAGCGCGGCCTGCCCCGGTCGGCCAGCCACGCGGCGCCGACCACCCCGGCGGTCAGCACGGCCGCGGGCACCGGGCGCTGTTCCCGGGTGGCCCTGAGGAATCCGGCGCAGAGACCGGTGGCCGCGGCCAGCCCGGCCACCGCCGCCGCCAGCGCCCAGCCGGTGTACCTGCCGCCGGAGAACGTCCCCCAGCAGACGGTGGTCAGCAGGACGATCCGGCCGAGCACCGTGAGGATCCGCCGCGGCCGGCTCTCGGCCTCGCGGTCCAGCCCCTCCCGGGACGGCCAGCGGGTCCAGTACCACCCGGCCACGGGTGCCTCCTCGGTGTCGAGCAGCCCTGAGCAGCCCTGGTCGGTTCAGCGCGGTACGGCGGTCCGCTCCGCGGGCTCCAGCATCCGGGCCCTCCAGTTCACCACGAGCGAGCGGACCAGCAGCATGACCGCCATGCCGAGCATCAGCGCGCTGCCCGCCTGGTGGACGTGCAGGGCCGCGCCGAGCCCGTACAGGCCGAGCCGGATGGCGATCATTCCGCCCCAGGCGGCCATCGTGGCCGTGGTGCCCTTGGCGAGGACGGTGCCGTCGGCGTCCCGCCAGAGCCGGACGGTCCAGCCCCACACGGAGCCCATGGCGAGCACCGTGACCAGCCCGGCGGCCAGCAGGGCGACCGAGACCGCGGTGTGCCGGTGGTCGATGATCTGCGGGTCGCGCAGCGCGAGCACGCCCAGGATCAGCGGCAGCAGCCAGAAGCGGCGCTCGGAGTCCAGGCGCTGGACGCGCATCTGGCGCTGGAGCACCAGGACCACCACCGCGACGATCACGAGGAAGTTGGCGAGGGCACTCATGGGAGTTTCTCCGTCCCGACGGAAGGGCTTCTGCTGACCTCTCCGACGCTACGGACCGGGCCGTTCCCGCTGATCGGAGCCGGGGTGGACCTCGGGTGGGACGGGAACGCGCGGGCCCTCCACCCGTGGGTGGAGGGCCCGCGCGGACGGGGCGCGTCAGGCGTCGATGCGCGAGCGGTCCAGGGTGGCCGCCGAGTCCACGATGAACTCCTTGCGCGGGGCGACGTCGTTGCCCATCAGCAGGTCGAAGACCTTCTCGGCCTGCTCCAGGTCGCCCAGGTTGATCCGGCGCAGCGTGCGGTGGCGCGGGTCCATGGTGGTCTCGGCCAGCTGGTCGGCGTCCATCTCGCCCAGGCCCTTGTAACGCTGCACCGGGTCCTTCCAGCGCAGGCCCTTGCGCTGGAACTCCAGCACGGTGGAGCGCAGTTCGGCGTCGGAGTAGGTGTAGTGGTACTTCTCCTGGCCGCGCTTGGGGTTGGTGAGCTCGATCCGGTGCAGCGGCGGCACGGCGGCGAAGACCCGGCCCTGCTCGACCATCGGCCGCATGTAGCGGTGGAAGAGGGTCAGCAGCAGGGTGCGGATGTGCGAGCCGTCGACGTCGGCGTCGGCCATGAAGATGACGCGGCCGTAGCGGGCCTGGTCGATGTCGAATGTGCGGCCCGAGCCGGCCCCTATCACCTGGATGATCGCGGCGCATTCGGCGTTCTTGAGCATGTCGCTCACCGAGGCCTTCTGCACGTTGAGGATCTTGCCGCGGATCGGCAGCAGCGCCTGGAACTCGGAGTTGCGGGCGAGTTTGGCGGTGCCGAGCGCCGAGTCGCCCTCGACGATGAACAGTTCGCTGCGGTCGACGTCGTCGCTGCGGCAGTCGGCCAGCTTGGCGGGCAGCGAGCTGGTCTCCAGCGCGGTCTTGCGGCGCTGGGCCTCCTTGTGCTGGCGGGCGGCGACCCGGGTGCGGGCGGCCGCGACGACCTTCTCCAGCACGGACCGGGCCTGGAGCTTCTGGTCCTTCTTGGCCGAGGTGAGGAAGGCCTTGAGCTCCTTGGCGACGACGGCGGCGACGATCCGGTTGGCCGCGGAGGTGCCGAGCACCTCCTTGGTCTGGCCCTCGAACTGCGGCTCGGCGAGCCGGACGGTGACCACCGCGGTGAGGCCCTCGGTGGCGTCGTCCTTGGTGATGTCGTCCTCGGCGACGCGCAGCAGTTTGCCCGCGCGCAGCGCCTCGTTGACGGTCTTGGCCAGCGAGCGCTCGAAGCCGGTGACGTGGGTGCCGCCCTTGGGGGTGGCGATGATGTTGACGAAGGAGCGCAGGGTGGTGTCGTAACCGGTGCCCCAGCGCAGCGCGATGTCCACGCCGAGGGTGCGAGTGACCTCCGTGGGGGTCATGTGGCCGAGGTCGTCCAGGACGGGCACGGTCTCCTTGAAGGTGCCCTCGCCGCGCAGCCGCAGCACGTCGCAGACCGGCTTGTCGGGGGCCAGGAACTCGCAGAACTCGGCGACGCCGCCGTCGTAGTGGAAGACCGACTCCTCGATCTTGTCGCTCTCGGTGAGCCGTTCGTCACGCACGACGATGGTCAGGCCGGGGACGAGGAAGGCGGTCTGCCGGGCGCGGTTGTGCAGCGTCTCCAGGGAGAGCTTGGCGTCCTTGAGGAAGATCTGCCGGTCGGCCCAGTAGCGGATCCGGGTGCCGGTACGGGTCTTCGGCACCTTCCGGGTCCTGGTCAGGCCGTTGGCGGGTTCGAAGGCCGCGTCCGGGCTGGTCTCGGCGAAGGTGCCGGGGGTGCCGCGGCGGAAGCTGATCGCATGGGTGTGGCCGGAGCGGTCGACCTCGACGTCCAGCCGGGCGGAGAGCGCGTTGACGACCGAGGCGCCGACGCCGTGCAGACCGCCGGAGGCCGCGTAGGAGCCGCCGCCGAACTTGCCGCCGGCGTGCAGCTTGGTCATCACGACCTCCACGCCGGACAGCCCGGTCTTGGGCTCGACGTCGACCGGGATGCCGCGGCCGTTGTCTCGGACCTCGACCGAGGAGTCCGGGTGCAGCACGACCTCGATGCGGTCGCCGTAGCCGCCCAGCGCCTCGTCGACCGAGTTGTCGATGATCTCCCAGAGGCAGTGCATCAGGCCGCGGCTGTCGGTGGAGCCGATGTACATGCCGGGGCGCTTGCGGACCGCCTCCAGCCCCTCCAGGACGAGCAGGTGCCGCGCGGTGTAGTTGGAACCGTCGTCGCCGGCCAGCAGCGCGGACGGCACGGTCGTTTCGGCACTCACGCGGCACTCTCCTCGGTGAAGTTCTTGTCTCATCGGTCACATCCGGACGGATCCGGACCAAACGCCAGTGCAGCACGTCGCACCGACATCCGTCGCTCCGCGTGCTCGCACCCCTCCTGCGGGTGCGCAGCACGACGGCCCGGGCCCGCGCAGCTTGTACGCGCTGCGCGAACAAGCACCGCACCCGGGTCTGGGCCGCGAGGGCGCCATCTCCTGCCGGTAGCACCGGTCCTGGCGGATCGTGGGGCCCGGCGCAGGCTCCGGAACTGCCGTTATGCAGGCTACCGGGGCCCGGGACGGGGCTTATGCTCCAACCCGGGAGAGGATTATGCTACGCGGACCTCGCACCCGATCCCGATCGGACGTTCGAGCGACGGGCGGATCCCGGGATATCGGTACGCATGAACCACCGAGCCCCGGGGCACGTCCTCATCAACACAGCAGAATCCTCAGAGAAGAAAAGCCACGAGCGGGAACGTTTTCGGCCTGGTTGGATGTTGACCCTGGTACGACAGCTCGTCGAGCTAGAGAAGAGGCGACGTGACTACTGTTCTGACACCTGCGAGCCCGCTGACCGCGGCTGACCGCTGCGACCGCTGCGGCGCCCAGGCCTACCTGCGCGTCGTACTCGCCAGCGGCGGAGAGCTGCTCTTCTGCGCCCACCACGGCCGGAAGTTCGAGCCCGAGCTCAAGAAGATCGCCGTCGAGATACAGGACGAGAGCGGCCGTCTCGGCGCCACCACGGCCGCTACGGCCACCGACGACGACCGCTGACCGCGGGCGTCGCCACCAGCAGCCAGCGTCGAGCTGTGTCCGGCCGCACACCTAACGCGACCGGTGAGCCGGGCGACCGACCCCCTCGGGGGCGGTCGCCCGGCTCTGCTGTTCTCCGAGCTGTTCGCGGAACGGCTCTCCGGCGTTCGCGTTCACCGGCGTCCGCCTGGGCGATGCGGCCCGACGCGACGTCAGAACGTAACCGCTCCCTCACGCGCCGCGACGCTCACAGCACCGAGCGCACCGCGTCCGCGACCGAGGACACCCGCGTGTAGACGCCCGGGTGGCCCGCCTCGGCACAGCCCGTCCCCCAGGACACCAGGCCGACCAGCCGACCGCCGACGATCAGCGGACCGCCGCTGTCGCCCTGGCAGGCGTCCTTGCCTCCCTTCTCCTCGCCCGCGCAGACCATGCCCCGGGCATCGAACTTGCCGTCCCGCCCACCCGGGTAGGCGTGCGCACAGGTCTCGTCCGGGACGATCGGCACCTCCACCCCCCGCAGCACGGGCGAGTAGTCTCCCCGCCCGGTGCTGTCGCCCCAGCCGAACACCTGGGCCCTGGTGTCAGCGGTGTACGGCGCGGTCTCGCCCTGGCCGACCAGCTCGACGACCGGCCGGGAGCCCTGGGGCTCGGTGAGGGTGAGCACCGCGACGTCGTTCATGTTGGCGGCGAAGGAGTAGTCGGGGTGGATCCAGACCGACTGCACCGTCACCTCCTGACCGGCCGTACCGCGCAGGTCGTCCCGGCCGACGATCACCTTGAGGCCCGGCCGGTCCACCCGGCCCTTGGCCTCGTCGTAGAAGCAGTGCGCGGCCGTCATCACCTTGGTCGGGCTGACCAGCGCGCCCCCGCAGAACTGGCCGGAGCGGCCGGCGCCGAACTGCTGGCGGCTGGCCAGCGCCACGACCCACGGGTGGTCGGTCGTGCTCTCGGCATTGCCACCGACCACCCGGCGCTGTGCCTCGGCCGGCGCCGCCGTCCCGAGGGCGACCAGCGGGACGGGGACGGCGGCGAGCAGCGCCAGCAGGGCGGCGCGGCATCGGCCGTGGCCCGCCCGGGCGGCGGCCGGGTCCGCCCGGGGCGTGGCGGGGGTCGACAGGTCAGTGCGGTCCGGCTCGGTCGGCACCGTGACTCCAGAAGGCTCGGCAGCAGGCAACCGGCACAGCGTAGGTGACCAGCTACAGTGCGCGACCACTTACCGACACGCCGCCACCCGGACGAGCGACAACCACCACCCGGACGCTGACGCGCCGGAGCCCGGACAGCCGTGAAGGCCCGGAGCCGTACGGCTCCGGGCCTTCACGTGGAGTACTGCTGCCGATCAGTCCAGGTAGTCGCGCAGCACCTGGGAGCGCGACGGGTGGCGCAGCTTCGACATGGTCTTCGACTCGATCTGGCGGATGCGCTCGCGGGTGACCCCGTACACCTTGCCGATCTCGTCGAGCGTCTTCGGCTGGCCGTCGGTCAGGCCGAAGCGCATCGAGACCACGCCGGCCTCTCGCTCGGACAGGGTGTCCAGCACCGAGTGCAGTTGTTCCTGGAGCAGGGTGAAGGAGACCGCGTCGGCCGGGACGACCGCCTCGGAGTCCTCGATCAGGTCACCGAACTCGCTGTCGCCGTCCTCGCCCAGCGGGGTGTGCAGCGAGATCGGCTCACGGCCGTACTTCTGGACCTCGATGACCTTCTCGGGGGTCATGTCGAGTTCCTTGGCCAGCTCCTCCGGGGTGGGCTCGCGGCCCAGGTCCTGGAGCATCTGGCGCTGGACGCGGGCCAGCTTGTTGATGACCTCGACCATGTGCACCGGGATGCGGATGGTGCGGGCCTGGTCGGCCATGGCGCGGGTGATCGCCTGGCGGATCCACCAGGTGGCGTAGGTGGAGAACTTGTAGCCCTTGGTGTAGTCGAACTTCTCGACCGCACGGATCAGACCCAGGTTGCCCTCCTGGATCAGGTCCAGGAAGAGCATGCCGCGACCGGTGTAGCGCTTGGCCAGCGAGACCACCAGGCGGAGGTTGGCCTCCAGCAGGTGGTTCTTGGCCCGGCGGCCGTCCTCGGCGATGATCTCCAGCTCGCGCTTGAGCTTGGGGGCGAGCTTGTCGGCGGCCGAGAGCTTGTCCTCGGCGAACAGGCCGGCCTCGATGCGCTTGGCGAGCTCGACCTCCTGCTCGGCGTTGAGCAGCGGGACCTTGCCGATCTGCTTCAGGTAGTCCTTGACCGGGTCGGCGGTGGCACCGGCGACGGCGACCTGCTGGGCCGGCGCGTCGTCCTCGTCGTCGTCGGAGAGGACGAAGCCCTCCGACTCCTCCTCCGGGCCGTCGCCCTCGGCCTTGTCCGCCGGCGCAGCCGCCTCTTCGAGCAGCTCCTCCTCGCCGAGCAGCTCCTCGTCGCCCTTGCCGCCCTTGGTGGCGGCGGTCTTCTTGGCGGCGGTCTTCTTGGCCGGCGCGGCGGTCTTCTTGGCCGCGGCCTTCTTGGCCGGCGCGGCCTTCTTCGCCGGAGCCGCCTTCACACCGGCGACTGCGACGGATGCCGCTTCAACGGTGATCTCGGCGGAGACGGTGGGGGCCGGGGCCGCGGCGGCGGCCGCGACGGCCGGAGCCGCGACGGGGGCGCCGGGCGCGATCCGCACGGGCGGCTTGGTCGGGGCCGACGGGGCGGCCGGAGTCCGGGTGGTGACAGCCTTGGTGGCGGTGCGCTTGGTGGGGCTCTTGGCAGCAACGCTCTTGCGCTTGGCGCCGGCCGGTTCGGCCGCGCTGACCATGAGGTCCACCCCTTCCTCAATCAGCACCTGGTTGAGGCTGCGCATGACGTTCTTCCACTTGGTGACCGGGATCTGGTCCGCCTCGAACGCCTGGCGCACGTCGTCACCGGCGATCTGCCCCTGGGCCTTGCCCCGCTCGATGAGCGCCAGCAGAGCCGCGGACTCGGCGATCTCGGGGGGAAGCGAACGGGATGTGCTGGCCGACACGAACAACCTCTCGGACGATGAGTGGACTCGAACCCGTACCGGCCGCCCGAGCGGGCGGGGAAGGAAATCGCGCGTCAGGCGCGCGGTGTCGATTCCGACCGACTCGGGCTTGAGGACTGGGTTTGCAGGACGGCAGCAGCGCCGCGGACCAACACAGCATTCTGACATGTTGGAGTATTCCGGAGCTGCTCCCGCTCAGGAGACATCGCTGCTACTCGTCAAGTGTTACGCATGGCCTTCGTGTCGCGGGTCACACCACTTGGCGCCCGCGGCCACCGGGCCGACTTCCATCATCGCGCACTCGCACCGAAACGTTTTTGTCATGGCGCGGGCGGGCTCCGCGGGGCTGGGCCCCCGGATCCTCCGACGCGCCGCGCGCATGTAGGCGGCGCGCATGCAAAGGCCCCCCGACTGCGTCGCGCGGTGCGGCCGGGGGGGCCTGGTGGAGCGGACCGCCGGGGTCCGGTGCCTCCACTCGTCGGGACAGCCCGTTCAGTGCTCCCGGGGCGCGGGGACGGACGGCTCGATCTCGGGGTGGACGGTGAGCAGCGCCCGCACCGCGACCTCGGCCGCCGCCCCGTCGCCGGCGCCCAGCGCGTCCACCAGCCGGGCGTGCAGGCCGACCGAGGACTCGGACGGGCGCTCGCAGGAGATCGCCGGGCCGCCGGAGACCTGCAGCGCGCAGGCGACGATCGCGGACAGGTGCTCCAGCATCCGGTTGCCGGCCATCTGCAGGATCAGGCCGTGCAGCTCGGCGTCGGCCCGAGTGTAGGTGGACAGGTCGGCCTGGGCGGCGGCGTGGCCCATGATCTCGACCAGCTCGACCAGCCGCTGCTGGACGTCCTCGCGGCCGTGGCCGGCGGCGAGCCGCGCGGCCAGCGGGTCGATCGACCAGCGGAGCTCGAACAGCTCCCGGCGCTGCTCGTCCCGCTGCGGGCCGAAGGCGCGCCACTCGATGATGTCCGGGTCCAGCAGGTTCCAGTCACTGACCGGACGGACCCGGGTGCCGACGTTCGGCCGGGCGCTGACCAGGCCCTTGGCCTCCAGCACGCGCAGCGACTCGCGGACGACGGTCCGGGACACCTCGAACCGCTGGCCGATCTCCTCCGGGACCAGCGGGCGGTCGGCACCGAGATCGCCGGAGACGATCATCTGGCCGAGCTGCTGGACGAGCTGGCCGTGCAGACCACGGCCACGGCTGCTGGTGGTCTTGCGGCCGACCCGGGAGATCTCGGACTCGGCGCCCTCCCAGCGGGGCGCCGGCGGGGCCGGCCGGTCGGCGTACGAGAAGCGGTCCAGGTCGCCGGAGCCGTGGATGGGCCCTTCGGCAGAACGGGCGGGGGTCATGGTGGGGTGCGCAAGGGTACTCACGCCTCCTTTGTCGGCGATCGGCAGGCGTGGCTTGAGAATTCTCGTGAAAAGCACACGAAAGGGTGATCGCCCGTGACTGGATAATTGACTTCTTATCAGGAAGAACCGCTCATTACGGTCACTGCTGGTCGATCTTGGTAGTTCAGGGCGGCCGGTGCCCCGGAGCGAGCCCTCCGAGGCCCGACGGCACGCCCTACAGCGCCCGGCGGCGGACCTGGACGAGCAGTGCGACGAGCAGCAGCGCGGCCGCGGGGGCCGCGATCGCCGCGAGCAGCGCCGGATCCGTCAGCGCCGCGCTCCCGGACGCCCCGCTCGCACCGCCGTACACCCAGCCGTAGGCCCACTCGATGCCGGACTGGAACGGCAGCAGCTCGGCCGCGCGGGCCGGCCACGGCCGGCCGGTGTGACGCAGCAGCAACGCGACACCGGACTCCAGCAGCGGCGGCAGCGCGCACAGCAGCAGCACCCCGGCGGCGGCACTGCGGGTCAGCGACGCCGTCAGCACCCCCGTCCAGGCGGCCACGACCGTCAGCAGGACGAACGCCAGCAGCGCGGCCGGCACCCCGTGCCCGGCCACCAGCGCCAGCGGGGCGAAGGCGACCGGCAGGTCGGACAGCCCGGACAAGCCGGCGCCGGTCAGCGCCTCGGACACCCGCGCCGACAGCCCCGCGGGCTCCGCCCAAGCCCCCACCGTCACCCCGCCCGGCAACGCGAGATGCACGGCCACCGTGTCGAACAGCAGCGTGGCCAACGCCAGCAGCGCCGCCACGGGGCCGACCACCAGCAGCTTGGCCAACAGCAGCCGCACCCGGCGCGGGTACGACACCAGCGAGGCCGGCAACCCCGGGTGCCGCACCTCGTGCCCGTAGGACAGCGCGCCCAGCACGCCGGCTCCGAGCGCCGCGAACGGCAGCGGGATCAGCGGGACGGCGGCCGTCAGCAGCCGCACGCCTTCCGGGGCGGACAGCGGACCGTCCGGGGCCTGGCTCGCCAGGACCGCGGCCACGACGGTGTCGCCGAGCAGCACGGCGGCGATCAGCAGCCAGGTGGAACGCAGGCCGCGCAGACGGCGCAGTTCGTAGGCCAGGACACGCACGATTCACTCGCTCCGGTGGTCGTCGGGGGTGGCGGGCGCCGAGGCAGCGGTCGCGCCCGAGGTGAGACGGCGCAGGCGGACGGTGTCGTCGGCCAGCAGCTCGGTGTGCTCCCGGCGGGCCGGAGTCCTGGCCCGGGCGGACTCCTCGGGCGGGCGGGGGTCGTCGCGGAAGAGCCGCTCGACGGTGACGGTGGGGGCCTGCCCGGTCCGGCCGGCTCGCTCGGCGGATCCGGTGGTGGGCTCGGTTCGCCTGCCCTGCTCGGCCGGCCTGCCTTCCTCGGTTCGCCGTCCTTGCTCGGCCGGCCGTGGGGCTGGGGTGCCGAGGACCGGGAGGGCGGCGGCGACCACGGCGACGGGCAGCGCGCGGGCGGGCAGGGACACGTCGCCCCGGCGCCGCGGAGCCCGGCGCTGACGGGTGGTGACGGCCTCGCTGTCGGCCTCGGGGGCGGACCCGGAAGGGGGCTCGGAGGTCCGCTCGGCGGCGGGCGTGGCCTCGGGCTCGGTGACGGGCTCGGCGGCAGGCGCTGCGGCAGGCGCAGGAACGAGCGCGGTGGCAGGTGCAGGGACGAGCGCGGCGGCGGCCTTGGCGGCGGAGGCTGCCGCCCGGGTGGTGGCGGCTTCGGCCGGGGCGGGCAGTTGGACGGCCCCGGGGGCTCGCTCCACCGCGGGCTCGGGGCCCGGTTCGGTCTCGGGCGCCGGGCGGACCTTGAGGTGGCCGGAGCGGCCCGAGCCGACCGGCAGGACGGCCCGGGGCGCCGGCTGCTCGACCACCCGGTCGGCCAGCTCGTGCAGCAGGATCCCGTGTCGGTAGGCGAGTTCGCCGATCTCGGTGCGGTCGATGCCGGCCACCGCGAGGCCCACGCTGCCGTCCCGGCGGACCTCGGCGCCCTGCCTGACCAGCAGATCCGCCAACCGCGCCATCTGCGGCCCCCGGACGGCCACTTCGGGGCTCAGCCTGGTCCGGCGGAACTCCGCGACCGGCTGGTCGGCCACCAGGCGGCCGCGGTCCAGGGTGACGACCCGGTCCGCGAGCTGCGAGGCCTCCTGCGCCGTGCGGGTGGTGACCAGGACCGTGCCGCCGGCGACGGCGAAGGACCGCAGGAAGGCGTGGAACCACTCGACGTTGCGCGGCGACAGCCCTTCGGTCGGCGCGTCCAGCAGCAGCGTGCCGGGGTCGCCGAGCAGGGCCGCGGCCAGCGCCAGGCGGCGGTGCATGCCGGGCGAGAAGGTGCGCAGCCGCTGCCCGGCGACGGTGGCCAGCCGGGTCTGCTCCAGCAGTTCGTCGGCCCGCCCGGCCGGGACGCCGACGGCCGCCGCGAGCATCCGCAGGTGGCTTTGCGCCCGGTGCCCAGGGTGCCCGGCGACGGCGGCCGTACCGTCGCCCGGGCCGGGCAGCAGCACACCGACCTCGCGTTCGGGGCGGCGGAGCCGGCGGTAGGGGCGGCCGTCGAAGAGCGTGACGCCCTGGCCGCGTTCGAGTCCGATCATCAAGCGCAGCGCGGTGGACTTGCCCGCGCCCTCGGCGCCGAGCAGCGCGGTCACCATGCCGGGCCGGGCGTCGAAGGTCAGATCCAGGACCGCGGGCGGGAAACCCTTGCGGTAGGTCTTGGTCAGTCCGGTGATCTGGATCATCGCTGGCTGCTCCCATGCCGTCGGCCGACCTGCTCGGCGCGGAGCGGCCTCTGAGGCGCCGGCGTGCGCCCGCACGACTCCGCGCCAGCACATTAGGGGGCGGCGACGGCTATTCCGGGCATTGCGGGAACGGCGCGGGGCCGCCTACCGCCCGCCTCACCCGATCAGGGGAAAATCCGATGCTGCGGTTCACGGGCCCGCCGTCGCAGAGTCACGGGGCATGGAGACATTGGGAGACATGGAGGTGGAAACGTGGCGGCGTGGGCAGGAGCCAGGCCGGTTCCCGGCCGCCGCTACCGGGTCGGCCAAGGCAGCGGCGGGAGCTTCTCGCCGCCGCAGACCGCCCGGAACTCGTCGACGGCGGCCTGGCCCTCGACGGCGATCTGGCCCAGTTGCTCGCGCTCGGCGGCCAGCCTCTCCTGCGCGGCGGCGATCGACTCGGGCGCGGCCTGCGCGGCCTGCAGGTCGGCCAGCTCCGTCTCCGTGAGGGTGGTGGTCGCGTCGAGGCTCTTGTAGTCGGCGGCCAGCCCCTCGATGAGGAATCGCTGGTGCGCGCAGTCCTTGAGGGCCATCGCGGGGCTCCTGGGGTCGGGGAGTCCTTCGGCCCGGCGGCCGAGGCAATCACCGACACTCTGCGCCGGTGCCCCCGTGGCCGCAGCCAGGCCGGGCCATTCGGCTCCCCGGGGACCGGCCGCCGAGCAGCGCAGCCGGGCCCGTTCGGCGGGGCTCAGGCCTCCGGACGGAGCATGGGCGGGTTGAGGTCGGTCGCGCCGCCGGCCGTGAACAGCTGTGCCGGACGGCCGCCCTGACGGGTCGTCGTGCCGCCGGAGGGCAGCAGGAAGCCGGGGGTGCCGGTGACCTTGCGGTGGAAGTTCCGCGGGTCCAGAGCCACGCCCCAGACCGCCTCGTAGACCCGGCGCAGCTCGCCGACGGTGAACTCGGTCGGGCAGAAGGCCGTGGCGAGGGAGGAGTACTCGATCTTGGAGCGGGCGCGCTCCACGCCGTCGGCGAGGATCAGCCCGTGGTCGAAGGCGAGCGGGACGCCGTCGACCGGGCTGTCGCCGAGGAGGTCACCGACCGGGGCCCAGCGGGCGCTGCTGGCGTCGCCGCCGGCCCGGGGCGTCGGCAGGTCGGGCGCGAGCACCAGGTAGGCGACGCTGACCACGCGCATCCGGGGGTCGCGCTGCGGGTGGCCGTAGGTGGCCAGCTGCTCCAGATGGGCGCCGGCCGCACCGGCGCCGATCGCGTCGTGGCCGGGGGCGGAGTGGGCGCGCAGGCCGGTCTCCTCGGCCAGCTCCCGGGAGGCGGCCTCGGCCAGGCCCTCGTCAGGGCGGACGAAGCCGCCGGGCAGCGCCCAGTACCCCTGGAACGGCGGCTCGCCCCGTCTGACCAGCAGGGCGCAGAGCGAGTGATCGCGCACCGTCAGCACCACCAGGTCAACCGTGACAGCGAACGGGGGGAAGGCCGACGGATCGTAACGCGACATGGCGACGATCATAGTCGTCTCTCTGACGATAAGCACAGGCCTGCGCGCGGGCCTGCGCACCGGTCGGTGGACTGGTCGGTGGGCTGGTCGGCGCACCGGCCGACTCGGGTGCACGCCCGGACGGTGGCCGGCCCGCCCGGCACCGTTCGCGCACGGGCGGGCGGGGACTCACCGGCGTGAAGTCGCCGCAGCGGTGCCACCGCCGGTCAGCGGGCGACGAGCTGCAGGCTCGCCGATGCCTCCTCGACCATCGCCACGCCGATCCGGCTGACCCGGACCGAGAAGGGCTCGCCCGCCACCCGCAGTCCGGTCAGCTCCAGCTCGCCGAGCGGCGCGGTGCTGGCCGGGCGGACCAGGACCCGACCGCCCGGGACGTCTGGGCGGACCCCGGCGAGGGCGAACACCGCGTGCGCGGCACCGGCCGCGGAAACCGCTGCCGGGCGGCAGGCGGCCGGGTGCGGCACGGGCGGGCTGCCGGGGATGCGCTGCTCCCCCGCATACATCTCCGGCAGCCGCCCCTCGAAGTGGGCGGCCGCGGCGAGCAAGCCCTCCAGCAGGGTGCCGGCCTCGTTCTCGTGGCCGGCCTCGGCCAGCCCGGCGACCGCCAGCGCGGTCTCGTGGACCCGCACCGCGCCGCCGCGGTGACCGAGGGGGTTGAACCGGGCGGACTTGGCGCTCAGGGTGCGCAGGCCCCAGCCGCTGTCCAGCTCGGGCGCGACCAGGCGCTGGGCGAACAGCCGGGTCTGCTCACGGTCCAGCAGGCTCTCGTGCCGGCTGCCGTCGGCGGCGAGCCCGGTGTCCAGCAGGTGCACCAGGGAGGAGGCGACGGCGGGCAGCGGCTGGCCGCCCGGGGCCAGCCCTGCGGCGGGGCGGCCGCCGGAGAGGTCGTCGATCCAGAACCGGTCACGGAAGCGCCCGCGCAGCCCGGCAGCCCAGCCCCGCCAGTCCTCGGCGCCCGGGCGGCCGAAGGCCTCCAGCAGCTCGGCGCCGTGCAGGGCGGCGCGGTGGGCCTGCGCCTGGACCTCCGCGCGGGCGGCGACCGGGTGGGCGGAGCGCTCCTCGACCGGGCGGCTCAGGTCGGTGACGAAGCCGTCGACCAGTCCCTCGCGCAGGGCGGCCAGGGCTCGCTCGGCAGCCGGGAGCAGCTCGGCCACCTCCGCCCGGGGCAGGCCCCAGCGCCAGGCCTCGGTCAGCACCGTGACGAACAGCAGGGTGGCCTCGGTCGCGGTGCAGGTGGGCGGCAGCTCCGGGCCGCCGTGCCGCAGGGCGCCGGGCAGCAGTCCCTCGGTGCGGCCCGGGGCGGGGGCGAGCTGCTGACGGCGGGCCAGCGCCCGGAGGGTGCCGGCGGCCAGCCGGGTACCCAGCGGCAGGGTCAGCCGGGCGGCCCAGAGCGCGTCGGCCGGTGCGAGGCCGAAGCGCCAGGGCGCGCCGGAGGCCGGGTAGAGGTCGGTCGGGCGGTCCGGGTCGGCGAACAGCAGCCCGCCGAGGGCGTCCAGGGAGCGGGAGACCAGCGGGGCGGCCCGGGAGTCGTCGCTGCGGACCTCCGGCTCGGACCACGGCAGCGGGACACCGGTGCCGCGCCCGCCCGGCGGGCGGGGGCCGGTGGCTGCGCTCTCCAGTTCGGTGCGCAGCTCGACGGACCAACGGGCGCCGGGCTGGACCTCCAGGTCCCAGCGGAGCACCCCCGCGCCGGCCAGGACGGCGTGCGGGGAGGGTTTGGCGCTGACCACCGCACTGTGCACGGGGCCCGTCCAGCGCAGCCCGGCGGACTGCACCTGGCCCGGCAGGTCGGGCGAGCGGTGTCCGGTGGCGATCTCGGCGACCGGTCCGAGGTCAGTGCCGAGGGCGATTTCCAGCGGCAGCCTGGCGGGCCGCGGGCCGGTGTTGCGCACGACGACGGTCTCCACGCCGTCCGCGTGGCGCAGCCGCTCGACGGTGAGCGCCGGATCCGGGTCGAGGTCGCCGGGGAGGCGGACGGCGCCGAGGAAGCGGGCCTCGGCGGTGCTGGTCAGGGTGCCGTGGAGCGGGAGCGGCTCCATGCCGCCCAGCCGCAGCTCCATCCGGGCGAGCGCCCGGACGCCGTTGCGGTAGAAGCCGTGCAGGCCGTGGCCGCGCAGCTGGCCGTCGGGGCCGGAGGCGGCCATCGCCGGGGCGTTGACGCAGATCACCGCGTGGTGGACGGCGGGGGGCTGCGGGCGCGGCGGGGCCGTGGGGCGGCCCGCGCCGACGGGCCCCGGGGGCGCGACCTGGTCGGGACGGCCGACCGGTCTCGGCGCGCCGACCACGCTCTCGGCCGGCATGGCCTGTGGTGGCCTCATGGCGGTCACCGGACTCTCCTCCCCTCGGCGGTCCGGTGGCCGGGTCAGGCCGGTGGGCCGCGAGCATGCTCGATGGCGTGCTGTTGGTGCCGGGCCGGCGGGGTTTCCCGTCGGCGGGTGTGCCGTGTCTGGCCGTACCCGTGGGTGGGTCGTGCCATGCGGTGCTCGGTACCGGGCCGGTACCGGCGCGCCGCGCCTTCGTGCCGGGGCCGCCACCGCGCCTGGGCCACCGTCAGGTCCGGCACCCCGGACCGTCGGTGACGCCTGCCCGTGGCCAGGGGCCACCGGGCCGCCGGCCCGACCGGTCCTTCGGCGGTGACCGCCGGCGGCGCCCGGGGCGGCCGGGCGCCGTGCCACCGGGCGGGCCCCGTCCGTGCGCGGACCCCCGGGGTGAACGCCGCGCACTGCCGCCAGGTCACGCCCCGCCGCGGCCGGCGCTGGTCGGGCCCTGGTCCGCCGGGCGGCCGCGCCGCTTGCGCGGGAACATCGCCGGCACGTCCCAGGGGCGTGGCCGCGGGTCCGCCGCCGCCTGCGGACGGGGCTCAACCCGGGGGTTTCCGGGCCGCCGCCTGCGTGGGTTTCGGCCCGGTGCCGACCGGTCGCGGCCGCCTGGTCGGGTGGACGGGGGCGGTCGAACCGGCGCTCGACGGCGCCAGGATACGGTGCGGTGGTCGCGGCCCCCGCACCCGGTGACCCCGTGAACCGCGACGCCATCACTGTGACCAGCAGAGACCGAGGAGTTGCATGTCCACCGTCAGCCGGCTGCCCGGAATTGTCACGACCCATCACGTCTTCCAGGCCCCTCTCGACCACACCGCCCCGCAGGGCGAGCAGATCGAGGTGTACGCCCGCGAGGTCGTGGCGGCCGGCCGCGAGCGGGACGACCTGCCCTGGCTGGTCTTCCTCCAGGGTGGCCCCGGCGGCAAGGCCGCCCGTCCGCTCGGGCGGGACTCCTGGCTGGAGCGCGCCCTGGACGACTACCGGGTGCTCCTGCTCGACCAGCGCGGCACCGGGCGGTCCACTCCCGCGACCCGGCAGACCCTCGCCCGGCGCGGCGGCCCGCAGGAGCAGGCGGACTACCTGACCCACTTCCGCGCGGACTCGATCGTCCGGGACGCCGAGCTGATCCGCACCCGGCTGCTCGGCGCAGACCGCCGCTGGAGCGTGCTCGGCCAGAGCTTCGGCGGCTTCTGCACCCTCACCTACCTCTCCATCGCCCCCGAAGGCCTGACCGAGGCCTTCATCACCGGCGGTCTGGCCGGCCTCGGCAGCTCGGCCGACGACGTCTACCGCGCCGCCTACCCGCGCGTGGTCGGCAAGAACGAGGGCCACTACGCCCGGTTCCCGCAGGACGTCGAGGCGGTGCGGCGGATCGCAGCCCACCTCGCGGACTCCCCCGCGACCCTGCCGGACGGCGGGCTGCTCACCGTCGAGGCGTTCCAGGCCCTCGGGCTGCTGCTCGGCGGCGGCAACGGCTCCGGCGTCCTGCACTACCTGCTGGAGGAGGCCTGGGTGGAGGGCGCGGCCGGGCCCGAGCTCTCCGACACCTTCCTGGCCGGCGCCCAGGCCCAGCTCTCCTTCGCGGGCGGTCCGCTGTACGCGGTGCTCCACGAGTCGATCTACGGCCAGCGGTCGGTGGACCAGGGTGGCACCGCCTGGTCGGCTGAGCGGATCCGCGCGGAGTTCCCGCAGTTCGACGCCCGGGCCGCGCTGGCGTCCGACGCGCCGGTGCTGTTCACCGGGGAGATGATCTACCCCTGGATGTTCGACACCGACCCGGCGCTGCGCCCGCTGAAGGAGACCGCGGAACTGCTCGCCGCCCGCACCGACTGGCCCGACCTGTACGACCGGGCGCGGCTGGCCGCCAACAGCGTGCCGGTCGTGGCGGCGGTGTACCACGACGACATGTACGTCGACACCGCCGACTCGCTGGAGACCGCCCGCGCGGTGCGCGGCCTGCGGACCTGGATCACCAACGAGTGGGAGCACGACGGCCTGCGGTCGAGCGGCGGCAAGGTGCTGGACCGCCTGATCAGGATGGCGCACGGCGAGGCGTAGCGGCCGGCGGCCCGGTGCGGGGAGCGGTTCAGCGCGCACGGCGGCCGCTTTTCGCCGCCCGTCGGACGCCCCGGCAGCGGTGGAGTCCGCTTCCGGCGCGGGCGGCGGCGGACGCGCACGCCGCCGCGCGGCCGAGCCGAAGGCCCCGTGCGGACCGCTTCCCGGCCGCCGTGGTGCCTTCCTGAGCCGGGGCCCGACCCGGCGCCGGCAGCAGGGCGACCGCTCCGGGGCCGCTCGCGTGCGGCGCCGCCCCGCCGGGGCGCTCGGAGCCGCCCGGGCCCGGATCGATCGGCGCGGGGGCGGATGCCGGTGCTGGTGCTGCGGTCGCCCCCTTCCGGCGGCCGCCGCGGCGGCGCCGTCGTGCTCCGGAGCCCCGGCCGGGCGGCTCGCCCGTCACCGCTGCCACCGGGGCGGCGGGTGCCGGATCGGCGCTGTCGGCGGGCGGCGGCGGTTCGTCGGCCGGGGCCGGCACGGGCACCCGCTCCTCGCGCCGCCGTCGCTGGGCCTCGACGGCGGCGAGCAGCGCCCCGGGCGTCATGCCGTCGTTCAGCGATTCGTAGAGCAGCTCGGCCAGCAGGTAGTCCGGGGCCAGCCGCAGCGCGTGGCCCAGTACGACGCGGGCCGTCGCGGTGTCCCCGGCGACCCAGGAGGCCCAGGCGAGCAAGGTGAGGGGGGCCACCGCGCAGCCCTCGTAGGGCGGCACGGCGTGCCGGGCGAGGTGCCGCCAGAGCCGCTCGGCGGGAGCCAGCTCGGCGGGGCGGACGAACTCGACGCCGCGATCCCGGACGGTCCGGTCCCGCAGGGCGAACAGCAGCCGGGCCGTCCGGTCCGCGTCGAGCTCCCGGGCGCCGGCCGCGAACTCGACGACGGCCTGGTCGAGCAGGGCGATGCCCTGCTCCCTGGAGAGAGCCTCCGCGCCCGCCTCGGCCCGGGCCAGCGCCTCGCGCCGGTCGGCGTCCTGCGGCGGGCCGACCGGGGACAGGCCACCGATGATCGCCTTCCGGCTGCCGCGCGGCACCAGGCCGGCGACCGTCGCCGCGGCGGCCGCGGGGCCCGGACCGCGGCGCACCGGATTGCCCGCCGGATCGCAGCAGCCGTCGCCGCGGCAGAGGAAGGACCACCAGCGGCCGTCCGAGACGCACAGCGACTCCTTGACCGCGACGCCCCGCCTCCCGAAGGCCGCCCGGAGGCCGTCCGCCAGCGGCCGCAGCCCGTCCACCACCGGCGGGGCGTGTGCCGTGGCGGGATCCTGGCAGAGGTAGAGCAGCACCTGGAGCGGCCGGGGGCCGCGCCGTTCGGAGAGGGCGACCAGCAGGGCGGCCGCCTCCTCCGCGGCGGCCGGCCACTGCTCGGGCGAGGCCGGGAGGTCCGCCCGGATCACCCCGCCCTGGTGCAGTTCGGGGCCCTGGAGGCCGACCGCGACGATGCTGTCGTCGGGGTAGAACCCCAGGAGGTAGGGCAGCAGCTCGGCCATGTCGGCCGGACCGCGCATGACGACCGGCCGGTGTTCGGAGGCCGGGCCGAGGGACAGAGTGACGTGTTCGTTGTTCATCGCGTTCATGGCCGCAAGACTGCGCGCAATCCGCGAGCGATGCGGGAATCACGTCTTTTTCTGTGGATAACTCCGGCCCCGAATTTCCCTTCACTCATTCGGCGCACGTGACACTCCCTCGCACGAGTGGATTTTGACTGCCGTTCAGCGGATCAGCGGATGAAATACACCTCACCTTCCCCTGGTCCGGCTCCCCGGCATTCGCCGCTTGTCGGCGGCACGGGGTTACATGGACGCCATGCAGCAGCCCGACACCCACACCACCGCCACCGCCGACCGCGCCGAGGTCCGAGCGCGGGCCGAGGCCGTCCTGCGCGAGCTCGCCGGCCCCGGCGCCACCCTGCGCGAGGACCAGTGGACCGCCATCGAAGCCCTCGTGGTCGACCACCGCCGCGCCCTGGTCGTCCAGCGCACCGGCTGGGGGAAGTCCGCGGTCTACTTCATCGCCACCGCCCTGCTCCGGGCCCGCGGCGCCGGGCCGACGGTGATCGTCTCGCCACTGCTCGCCCTCATGCGCAACCAGGTGGAGTCGGCGGCCCGGGCCGGGATCCACGCCCGCACCATCAACTCGGCCAACACCGACGAGTGGGACGGGATCCAGGCCGAGGTCGCCGCCGGGAAGGTCGACGTCCTGCTGGTCAGCCCCGAGCGGCTGAACAACCCCGACTTCCGCGACCACGTGCTGCCCAAGCTCGCCGCCTCCACCGGCCTGCTGGTGGTCGACGAGGCGCACTGCATCTCGGACTGGGGGCACGACTTCCGCCCCGACTACCGCCGGCTGCGCACCATGCTCGCGGAGCTGTCGCCCGGCGTGCCGGTGCTGGCCACCACCGCCACCGCCAACGCCCGGGTCACCGCGGACGTCGCCGAGCAGCTCGGCACCGGCGCCGCCGACGAGCACGCCCTGGTCCTGCGCGGGCCGCTCGACCGGGAGAGCCTCACCCTGGGCGTGCTGGCCCTGCCCGACCCGGCGCACCGGCTCGCCTGGCTGGCCGACCACCTCGACCGGCTCCCCGGCTCGGGCATCGTCTACACCCTGACGGTGGCCGCGGCCGAGGAGGTGACGGCCTTCCTGCGCGAGCGCGGCTTCCCGGTGGCCTCCTACTCCGGCCGCACCGAGGACGCCGAGCGCCGCACCGCCGAGGCCGACCTGCTGGCCAACCGGGTCAAGGCGCTGGTGGCCACCTCCGCGCTCGGCATGGGCTTCGACAAGCCCGACCTCGGCTTCGTGGTGCACCTGGGCTCCCCCGGCTCGCCGATCGCCTACTACCAGCAGGTCGGCCGGGCCGGGCGCGGTGTGGACCGGGCCGAGGTGCTGCTGCTGCCCGGGCGCGAGGACGAGGCGATCTGGCGCTACTTCGCCTCGCTGGCCTTCCCGCCGGAGGAGCAGGTGCGCCGCACCATCGACGCGCTCGCCGAGGCCGGCCGCCCGCTCTCCACCGCCGCCCTGGAGCCCCGGGTGGACCTGCGCCGGGCCCGGCTGGAGACCATGCTCAAGGTGCTCGACGTGGACGGCGCCGTCCGCCGGGTCAAGGGCGGCTGGACGGCCACCGGGCAGAGCTGGGAGTACGACACCGCCCGCTACGCGAAGGTCGCCGCCTCCCGGGAGGCGGAGCAGCGCGCGATGCGCGATTATGCGGCGGCCACCGGCTGCCGGATGGAGTTCCTGCGCCGGCAGCTGGACGACGAGCAGGCGGCGCCGTGCGGGCGGTGCGACAACTGCGCGGGCCCGATGCACACCCCGGACATCAGCGACGGGACGCTGGCGGCGGCCCGGGCCGCGCTCGGCCGACCGGGCGTGAGCTTCGAGCCGCGCCGGCTCTGGCCGACCGGGATGGACGCGCTCGGGGTGCCGCTCAAGGGCCGCATTCCGGCGGGCGAGCAGGCCGAGACCGGCCGGGCGCTCGGCCGGCTGTCCGACATCGGCTGGGGCAACCGGCTGCGCACCCTGCTCGCCGAGCAGGCACCGGACGTGCCGGTGCCCGGCGAGGCGGTGGACGCGCTGGTGGCGGTGCTCGCCGACTGGGCCCGCGGGCCGGGCGGCTGGGCCGGGCCCGCGACGGCGGAGGGCACCAGGCTGGAGCGGCCGGTCGGCGTGGTGGCCATGGCCTCTTCGGGCCGCCCCCAGCTGGTCGGCAGCCTCGGCGCCCGGATCGCCGAGATCGGGCGGCTGCCCCTGCTCGGCCGGATCGAGTACGCCGGCGGGCTGCCGCCGCACGGGGCCCGCAGTAACAGCGCCCAGCGGCTCCATTCGCTGGCCGGGGCACTGATCCTGCCGCCGGAGGTGGAACAGGCGGTCGCGGCCGCCGGCGGGCCGGTGCTGCTGGTGGACGACCTCGTCGACTCGGGCTGGACGGTCACCGTGGCCGCCCGGCTGCTGCGCCGGGCCGGAGCGAGCGCGGTGCTGCCGCTGGTGCTGGCCGTGCAGGGGTGACGGGGCGGCGGAAGGCCGTCGAAGGGCCGACGACCTTCACTCGAATGGCCTAACAGAAAGGATCGAGCGAAGCGATATCGATCACACCGGTCAACCGGCCGGCGAAAACCGGCTGGAGAAAGGGCGGCCACCAGGCCGACGACGGTTCACCTCGCCCCTCGGGCGTTGTGGATCAAGGCCCGGCGGCACCCGGACGACGATCAAGCGAGGGAGGAACATATCCGGCAGAACATGGACTATCGGATGGCGCTCATCGTTTCATCATTGCCGCTCCGCCCTCCATGCCCCGAGAATTGGGAGGTACCCGAAACTCGGTCCACCGGACTCGCCCTTCGGCGTACCCAGGCACCCGCCTCCCCGCGGGCCAGGAAGGAGGATCGTGATCAACGGTATCGACCGAGGTCAACATCCCCTCTCCGGAGGTTCGGGGCCCAGACGGGTGCTCGACCTGGAGACCTGGACCGCCTCGGGGATCCCGTTGCTGCGCGACCCCCGCGAGTTCGTCCTGGAGCTGCACCAGCGCCACCTGCCCCAGCCCGGCACGGTCGTGATCGCCGTCCTGGACGCCCTCCACCACCTGGCGGCGTCGGCCTCCTTCATCCCGTGGCCGCACGACACCGACGGCTGGCAGCACCGGAACGCCCTGCTGGCGCACCTGCGCCGGATCATCCCGCACGACCTGCGGCTGCCCGAGCCGACCCGTACGGCCGTCCTCCTGCGCTGCCGCGACGGCGCGCCCGGCTGGACCGAACAGGACGGCGCCTGGATGTGGGCGCTGCGGGACGCGGCCGCCCTGCACGGGCTGCGCTGCGGCCCGTACATCGGGCTCACCCCGGCGGGGTGGCAGATCCTCGGGGACGGACGCAGCGGACGCAACCCACACGCGGGGTCGTGGACGGACGGGCCGGTGCACACCGTGACGGAGCTGCCGCCACGCTCGGCGCTCGACGCCCCGCGCCGCCAGCGCACCCGCCGGCAGGCGGCCGATCCGGCCGAGCAGGCCCAACCGGCCGAGTTGGCCCAGCAGGCGCAGCAAGCCCACCAGCAAGTCGAGCAGGACGAGGTGGCACCGCGCTCCCCGCAGTCCGGGCCGCCGTGGATCCCGGCGCGGATCGCGCCGGCCGAGCCGACCCGCCGTACCGGCACGCGCTGAACCGCCGGGCACACGGCGCCGAACGATGCGGGACCGAAGGGGCCCGCCGACGCAAGGCCCCGCCGAGACGAGGCCTCCGCGGACCGGCTGCGGACCGCCGCCGGGGGCCGGGCGCGGCGGGCCGGGCGCGTGCCGGGCGCGTGCGGGCGAGGACGGACTCCGGGCCCGGCACCGTACGGCACCGAGCCCGGGACGGGACGGGACGAAACAAGACTGGACGGGACGGAGGTGGTCAGGCCCTGACCGGGCGTCCGGGTGCGGCGCCGGCCGCCGCCGTGGGAGCCGGGCCGGCGTCGCCGCAGACCACGAGCAGCGCGGTCGCGTGACCGAGCGCCTTGGTGTAGGCCTCGGCGGCTCGGGCGGCCGGTCCGCCGTTGACCACGAGGACGACCGCCTCGCGGCGGACCGGGCGGGCGAGCGCGGCGTCGGCGTAGAACACGTCGCCGCCCTCGGCGAGTTGCGCCCAGTAGCGCTGTTCGCCGAAGGACAGCTCGTGCTGCTGCCAGGGGTGCGCCCCGCCGACCGTCAGCACCAGGATCTCGCCCGGGTCGCGCCCGGAGTCGAGCAGCTGGTCGACCGCGTCGTCGGCGCGCTCGAGCGCCTGGGCGGGGGTGGCGGCGATCCGCCGGACCTCCACCTGCGGCGCGGCAGCGGCCGGGCGGCGTGGCGCCGGACCGGGCTTGGGGATCTGCGGCGGCGGACCGGGACGGGCGGCGCGCGGCGGGGCCGGGCGCGGAGGCGCCGGGCGGGGGCCGGGCACCGGAGCCGGGGCGGCGACGGTGGTGGGTACGGTGGCGGGCGCGCCGTTGGTGGCAGGCGCGCGGAGGGCTTGTGCGTCCGACTCGCGGGGGATTGGAACGCCGGGGCCCGGGAGGCTCTCGTGAATCTCCGACTCCTCGGGGAAGACAGGCATACCCGGATATCTATCAAATGCCGATCGAACGCGCACGGGCGCCCCACCCCTTGGGCGTCGGGCACCCACCGCGCCCACCCGGGGCAATTCCAGACGGACCGTCAGAAACCGAGCATCAGCTGTTCGTCGGCGGAGCCCCGGGCCTCGACCGCGTCCTCCCGGACGCGCTTGAGGTGGCGCCACTTCGGCAGTGCGTCCATGTACGCCCAGGAGACCCGGTGGTGCTCGGTGGGGCCGCGTTCCTCCAGCGCGGCGCGGTGCACGGGGGACGGGTAGCCGGCATTGTCGGCGAAGCCGTACTCCGGGCAGCCCTCGCCCAGTTCGGCCATCAGGCCGTCGCGGTGGACCTTGGCGAGCACCGAGGCGGCGGAGACGCAGATGCAGGACTGGTCGCCCTTGATCACCGTGCGCACCCGCCAGGGTCCGCCGAGGTAGTCGTGCTTGCCGTCCAGGATCACCGCGTCGGGTTCGACGGGCAGCGCCTCCAGTGCGCGGACGGCGGCCAGCCGCAGCGCCGCCGTCATGCCGAGCTCGTCGCACTCCTGCGGCGAGGCCTGGCCGACGGCGTACGCGGTGACCCAGTCGGCGAGGACCGGGGCGAGCGTGCGGCGGCGCAGTTCGGTCAGCAGCTTGGAGTCGGTCAGCCCTTCCGGCGCCTTGCGCAGGCCGGTGACGGCCGCGCCCACGGCGACCGGCCCGGCCCAGGCGCCGCGTCCGACCTCGTCCAGTCCGACGACGATCCTGGCGCCGGCCCGGCGGAGCGAGCGTTCGACGGAGTGCGTCGGCGGGACGATGGGCATGGCGGCTTCCGTTCAACTGGACAGCCTCCAGCCTAAGCCCGCCTCGCGATTGCCGAACCCGCCCGCACGACCGCCGAGCCCGAGCCCGAGCCCGATCCCGAGGCTGCCCGACTCCGCCTCCGCCCCGCGCTTGAATAGCACCGTCCCCGCCGTGACGCTCAGGGGCGGATCATCGGCTGCAGGACCTCGTCCACCAGCCTGGTGGCGAAGTCCGGCCCCAGGTCCTGGAATCCGCGGATCTTGGCCTGGAAGAGCAGCATCGCCGGGATGACGTCGGCGACGAGCGCGGTGGCCGCGCCGGGCCGGACGTCGCCGCGGTCGGCGCCGCGGCGGAGGATCGCCAGGATGGTCGCCGTGGTCGGCTCGATGACCCGGTCGTTGATGAAGCCCTTGAAGACCTCGGCCCGCTCCTGGTCGATCTCGGCCATCAGCGCGTGGAGGGCGGTGCCGACCCGGGAGGCCACCGCCGCCGTGAACTCCTCGATGAGCTGCAGGAGTTCGTCGCGGGCGGACCCGAGGTCCGGGGTGTCGTAAGGGCGTGGAAGAGTGGCGTCCAGGGCGTCGATGACGAGTTCGTCCTTGGATGCCCAGCGCCGGTAGAGCGCGGCCTTTCCGGTCCGTGCCGCTCCGGCGACCCCTTCCATGGTCAGCCGCGCGTATCCGCCGGAGGTGAGCTGGTCGAGCGCGGCCTCGAAGATCGCGTCCTCCAGTTCCTTGCCCCGCCGTCGTCCGGGCCGCGCCAACGCCTGGTGGGCGGCCCGCACCGGGCAGACGGCCGGCGTCACGCGCGTGGCCTCCGAGGCGGCCGGGACACCGAAGGCACCGGGGGAACCCGGCTGCCCCGCGGGCGGGGACGGCACCTCCGCCGCCTCTTCCACCGCTACTCCCACCGTCTCCGCCGCCGCCCGCTCCGCCATCGGCTCCGACGACCGCTCCGACGACCGCTCCACCATCGGCTCCGACGCCCGCTCCGACGACCGTCCCGCCGACCTGCCCGAAGACCTGCCCGACGACCGACCGGACCGGTCCGCCACCAGGCGCCGCACCAACCGCTCCATCGCCACCACCCTTAAGGAACGCTTGCGTTCACAATCAAGCCCAGGATATCGTCCCGGTTAGTGAACGATCCCGTTCCTTCCCGGCCCGCGCAAGCCCGCGCAGCGCCACAGCTGGATTCCGACGGTCCGCCGGGTCCACAGCACCGAGCACATAGCCAGCAGGGGGCACATTCGTGGCTATCTCCGACACGCTCAGCAAGAACTCACCACCGCAGGCCGGAAAGGGCCGGGGCAAGGGCATCACCCTGACCGTCATCGCGGCCACCCAGCTCATGGTGGTGCTCGACGCGACGATCGTGAACATCGCGTTGCCGCACATCAAGGACGCCCTGAACTTCTCGACCACCGACCTGTCGTGGGTCATCAACGCCTACACGCTGACCTTCGGCGGCCTGCTGCTGCTCGGCGGTCGCGCGGGCGACATCCTCGGCCGCCGACGGGTGTTCATCTTCGGCACCCTGCTGTTCGGCCTGGCCTCGCTGCTCGGCGGCTTCGCCCAGGACAGCGGCCTGCTGCTGGCCTCCCGAGCGCTCCAGGGCATCGGTGGCGCGATCTGCTCCCCGACGGCCTTCGCCCTGATCGCCACCAACTTCGAGGAGGGGCCGGAACGCAACAAGGCGTTCGGCGTCTTCTCGGCGGTGGCCGGCTCGGGCGCCGCGATCGGCCTGCTGGCCGGCGGCCTGCTCACCGAGTACCTGAACTGGCGCTGGGTGTTCTTCGTCAACGTGCCGATCGCGATCCTGATCGCGATCGCCGCGCCGCGCTACATCGCCGAGTCCGAGCGCCACCCGGGCCGTTTCGACCTGCCCGGCGCACTCGCCTCGACGCTCGGCCTGGTGGGCCTGGTGTACGGGTTCATCCGGGCCGCCTCGGACGGCTGGTCCGACAGCGTCACGCTCGGCTCCTTCGCGGCCGGCGCGATCCTGCTCGCCGCGTTCTTCGTCATCGAGAAGCGCACCGACCAGCCGATCACCCCGCTGCACCTGTTCGCCAACCGCAACCGCACCGGCGGCCTGGTGATGATGCTCTGCCTGGCCGCGGCCATGTTCGGCATCTTCTTCTACGTGGTGCTGTTCGTGCAGGGCCCGCTCGGCTACAGCCCGCTGAAGGCCGGCGTGTCCTTCCTGCCGATCAGCGTCGCGATCATCATCGCCGCGCAGATCGCCTCCACCTTCCAGGCCAAGTACGGTCCGAAGCCCTTCATGGCGGGCGGCGCGCTGCTGGTCACCATCGGCCTCACCTGGCTGACCCAGATGAGCGCGGACAGCGGCTACCTGGACGGGGTGCTCGGCCCCACGGTGGTGTTCGGCTTCGGCATGGGCCTGATCTTCGTCCCGGTGATGCTGCTCGCCGTCGCGGGCGTCCCGGGCGAGGAGACCGGCGCCGCCTCCGGCCTGCTGAACTCGATGCAGCAGATCGGCGGTTCGCTCGGCCTCTCGATCCTCACCACCGTCTTCGCGCACTACGCCACGGCCGAGGCCACCGCGCAGACGCCGGGATTCCTGAAGAGCGCGACGCCGGAGCAGCTGGCCTACCTCCAGCAGCACCACGAGTTCCCGCCGGGGACGGACGCCGCCAACACCGTCCTCACCCAGGGCATCTCGCACGGCTTCATCGTGGGCGCCGCACTCGCGGCGGCCGCCCTGCTGGTCTCGATCTTCGTGATCAAGGCCAAGGCAGGCGACCTGCCGAGCGGCGACTCCGCCGCCGTCGCGATGCACTGACGCCGGAACGACACCCAGGGCCGGCCGGGAGCACCACGCTCCCGGCCGGCCCTGCCGTTGGTCGGACACCCCGCCCGGGGCCGACTCCCCAAGGCGGGCCGAGCGCCAACCCCCGTCCGGCAGCGCCAACCCCCGTCCGTCAGCGCCGAACACCGCTCCGGCCGAGCTACCAGGCCTCGTACGCCAATCCCGCCCGGTCACAGGCCGTACGGCCGGTCTCCGCCGAGTCCTGCGGCGGCCGCTCCGCCAGGATCTGCCGGGCCCGGGCCACCGAGGCGCCGGTCGCGTACCAGGGCTTGGCGTCCCCGCCCAGGTCCTGCCGGACCAGCTGCAGCGCACAACTCCGCTGCGGCTCGGGCAGCCTGGCCAGGGCGGGCACCGCGTCCGCCGAGAGCGTGCGGACGTTGCGCAGGTCGATCGCGGCGCCGTGCGGGTCGGTCCGCAGCGCCTGCTCGTACCGGTGGACGTTCTGCTCGGCGACGATCGCGTCCGGGCCCATCAGCCCGTACACCGCGACGGTGAGCATCCCGCTGAGGAGGACGACGCGCGGCAGCCAGCCGGTGCGGCGGGTCAGCCCGGCGGCGATCAGCAGCACGAAGACGACACCCAGCCAGACCTCGACCACGAGCACCCAGAGCCGTAGCCGGGTGAGCCCGGACGCGTCGACGTAGAACCACATCCGGCCGAGCGCCGAGGCGACCACGGCCAGCGCGAGCACGCAGAGCAGGCCGAGCAGGATCCGCGCCACCCGGCGGTCGGTCACGGTGGTGCGCGGCGCCCAGCGCTTGGCGACCGCCACCACGACCAAGGTCAGCACGGTGATCACGCTCAGCTGCCAGAAGCCCTGCCGGGCGTACGCCGAGCGGCTCATCCCGGTGCTGCTCAGCACGGCGTCCGCGCCGCCGAGGACCACCACCGCCTGGAGCGCCGCGAAGACGCCGAACATCAGGTTGAGCGCGACCAGCGGCAGCGCCCACTCCAGCCGGCGGCGTTCCCGGCCCGGCCGGACCACCGTGCGGTCCCAGCGGCGAGGGCCGGCCGCGATGTGCGCGAATCCCAGGGCGGTCAGCGCCCCGAGTACGAACAGCACGGCGCGCACCGGGAGCTGGTCGAGGTCGAGGCTGGGGCTGAGGCTGCCCAGCAGGTCCGCCATGGCGGCGTCGGCGCTGGCGAACAGCAGGCCGAAGACGGTCAGGAGGGCGGCGGCGACCGCGAGCGCCTTGAGCACCGGCACCACCCGGCCGCGACCGGGCAGCGGCCGCCCCGCCAGGCCGTCCCGGACCCAGGCCACGGCAGGCACCGGCTGCCAGAGCAGGCCGGGCAGGGCGAGCAGCACGCCCGGCCAGCTGCGGCCGCCGTGCAGGGCCAGCGAGGCCAGGCCCAGCGCGCAGCCGGCGGAGAGGACGGCGGGCCACCCGGCGTCCCACCGGGCCGGAACGACGAGCAGCGCGAGGGCGAGCAGGCTCCAGGCGGCCGTCCAGGGCCGGATCCGGCGGCCCGCCGCACGGGCGGCGACGCCGGCCGCGACGGCGGTGGCGGCGCCGCACAGCAGCAGGTTGGCGCCCACGCCGTCGTAGAGCAGCCAGGCCGTCAGCAGGCCGGCGAGCAGGGCGAGCAGGAGGACTCGGGGCGTGGCTGCCGCCCGGCGCTCGGGGTCGCTGGGGCGCAGCCAGCCGGGGACCGTCGGCGCGGGCCGGCGGGGCGGCGTCCGGTGCGGGCCGGCGGTGCCGTGCGGGCCGGCCGTCCGGCTCCGGCCGGCGTCCCGGTACGGGGCGTACGGGTCGTCCGGGTCGTAGTCGGCCGTGCCTGGCGCACCGTGCGAGCCCTGCGAGCCCTGCGAGCCCTGCGAGCCCTGCGGCCCCTGCGAGCCAGCCGGGGCAGGCGTGGACAGACCGGGCATGAGTCCCCCTCAGTGGTCGGTGGGCATGCGGAGGCCGCCGTGGCGGCAGTCCGCCGACGGGCGCGCTCGGCACCCCCGTCGTTGCCGACTGTAGACCATTCTGAACGGGTTCAAAAGTTCGTTCTGAACGTGTTCAGAACGCGCTCACCTCGGATCAGCCCTTCACCGACCCGGCCAGCAGCCCCCGGACGAAGTACCGCTGCAGGCTGAAGAAGACGATCAGCGGCACGATGATCGACAGGAACGCCCCCGCCGTCAGCAGCTCCCAGCGCCCGCCGAGCGAGCCGGACAGCTGCGCCAGCCGCACCGTCATCGGCGCCACCTCGGGAGTGCCGCCCGCGAAGGTCAGCGCGACCAGCAGGTCGTTCCAGACCCACAGGAACTGGAAGATCGCGAACGAGGCCAGCGCCGGGGCGCTCAGCGGCAGCACGATCGAGCGGAAGATCTTGAAGTGCGAGGCGCCGTCCACCACCGCCGCCTCCATCAGGTCCCGCGGCAGCTGGGCGATGAAGTTGTGCAGCAGGAACACCGCGAGCGGCATCGCGAACATGGTGTGCGCCAGCCACACCGGCGCGTAGCTGCCCTTCAGGTCCACCGCCGGGACCAGCGTCAACGGGCCCAGGTGCGCTCCGGAGGCGAACAGCCGCAGCAGCGGGATCAGCGCCATCTGGAGCGGCACCACCTGCAGCGCGAACACCGTGAAGAACACCGCGTCGCTCCCCCGGAACCGCACCCAGGCCAGCGCGTAGGCCGCCATCGCCGCGAGCACCAGCGGGAAGACGGTCGCCGGGATGCTGATCGCCAGCGAGTTCACCAGGAACGGCAGCAGGCCGGTGGAGGCGCCGGAGCCGCCCTCGAACAGCACCGCGTGGTAGTTGCCGAGGCCGAAGTCCGGGTGGAGGAGGGCGTTCCACCAACCGCTGGACGTCACGTCCTGCTTGGGCCGCAGCGAGGTCACCAGCAGGCCCAGCGTCGGGACCGTCCAGAGCACCGTCACCGCGATCACGAACACCGAGGACAACGGGCTGCTGAAGGCCTTGCGGACCGGGTTGCCGGGGCCGCCGGGACTGCCGGGACCACCAGCCAGCCGGGCGGATGCCTTCGGGACGGACGCCGCCGGCGCTGACGCCTCCGGCGCGGACCCCTTCGGGTCGGAGGACTTCGGGTCGGAGGACTTCGGGTCGGAGGACTTCGGGTCGGAGGACTTCCGCTGCGCGCTCACCGCACCTCACGCTCCTTCCGCAGCTGCAGGATGTTGTAGGCCACCAGCGGCAGCACCGCGAGGAAGAGGATCACCGCGAGGGCGCTGCCCCGTCCCGAGTTGAACTGCACGAAGGACTGCGAGTACATCTCGTTGGCCAGCACCTGGGTGCCGAAGTTGCCACCGGTCATGGTGCGGACGATGTCGAAGGCCTTCAGCGTGATGATCATGACGGTGGTCAGCACCACCATCACCGTGGTGCGGATCATCGGCACGGTGACGTACCAGAACAGCCGCAGCCCGTTCGCGCCGTCCAGCCGGGCCGCCTCGACGACCTCGTCCGGGATCGCCTTGATCGCCGCCGACAGCACCACCATGGCGAAGCCGGTCTGCACCCAGACCATCACCGCCATCAGCAGGAACGTGTTCAGCGGCTGGGAGAGCAACCAGTTCGGCGGGTCGTCCCAGCCCACCGCGACGGCGAGTTGGCTGAGCAGGCCGATCTGCGGCTGCCCCGGCCCGCGCGACTCGTAGACGAACTTGAAGATGATCGAGGCGCCGACCAGCGAGATCGCCATCGGCATGAAGATCAGCGACTTGTACACCGACTGGCCGCGCATCCGGTCCACCAGCAGGGCGAGCGCCAGGCCCAGCCCGGTCGCGACCAGTGGCGCGACCACCAGCCACAGCAGGGTGTTGAGCAGCACCTTCTGGACCGAGTCGGTGCTGAGGGCCCAGCCGAAGTTCTCGCCGCCGACGAACCGGCTGCCGTCGTCGTTCTGCAGGCTCAGGTAGACCGTGCGGACCAGCGGCACCACCAGGCCGACGGCCAGCAGCAGCACCGCCGGGCCGAGGAAGACCGCGACCGCGAGCGGCCGGGCCAGGCGGCCCCGGGCCCGGCCGGCGATCAGGAAGACCACCAGCAGGATGCCGAGGAAGCCCGCGACGGCCCCGAAGGTGTTGCCGAACTTGACCGCCGCGTCGCCCCAGGAGCCGACCGCCAGTCTCTCGGTGGCCGACGCGGCGGCGGATGACGGGAATCCGGTTACGGACATGACCGTGCGTCCCTTCGGGTGCGGTGGGAAGGGGGCGGGCGGTGCGGGTGGGTGGCCCCGCACCGCCCTCGACAGGTGGTCCTGTGACACTCCGGAGCGGCCGGAGCGTCGGCTACTGCGGCCAGGCAGCGTCGATGTCGGCGGCGGTCTTCTGGATCGACTGCCCTTCGGCGAACCACGCGGTCAGCGACTTCCACTCCTGCCCGGCGCCGATCGCGGCCGGCATCAGGTCGGAGCCGTCGAAGCGGAAGGTGGCCGCCGGGTCGGTCAGCGCCTCGGCCGAGAGCTTGTCGATCGGGTCGGTGTACAGGCTCTTGTCGACGCCCTGGTTGGCCGAGACCCAGCCGCTCGCGGTCTTCACCCGGCTACTCGCCCAGTCGGAGCTGGACAGGTAGTTCTGCACCGCCTGCACCTCGGGCCGGTCGGAGAAGGCGGCCAGGAACTCGCCGCCGCCCTCGACCGGGTTGGCGACGGACGGGTTGACCGCCGGCAGGTGGAAGGCGAACACGTCCCCGTCCGGGCCGACCTTGGTGCCCTTGGGCCACTGCGCCTCGTAGAAGGAGGCCTGCTGCAGCATCAGGCACTTGCCGCTCAGGACGGGTGTGCCCGCGTCCTGGAAGGTGGTGGTGGCGATCGACTTCACGTCGCCGAAGCCCGCGTTGACCCAGGCCGGGTTCTGCATCCAGTCGGCGATCGTCTTCATCGCCGTGGTGATCTTCGGGTCGGAGAACTTCACCTGGTGGCCGACCCACTGGTCGTACACCTCGCCGCCGTAGGTGCCCAGCACCACCTCCTCCAGCCAGTCGGTGGCCGGCCAGCCGGTGGCCGTGCCGGAGGCGATGCCGCCGCACCAGGGCTTGGGGCCGCCGGCCTTGGCGATCCGGTCGCTGAGCGCCATCAGGTCAGCCCAGGTCTTGGGTGCCTCGTAGCCGGCCGCCTTGAAGGCCTTCGGCGAGTACCAGACCAGCGACTTCATGTTGGCGCTCATCGGCGCGGCGTAGAAGGTGCCGTTGACCGAGCCGTAGGTCTTCCAGACCGGGCTCCACTTGTCCTGGTTGGCGACGGTCTGGGCGGGGGGCTTCACCACCTTGCCGCTCTTGACCATCTGCGCCAGCAGGCCCGGCTGCGGGACGATCGCGAAGTCCGGGGCGTTGCCGCCGGCCACCCGGACCGGCAGCTGGGACTCGAAGTCGTTCGACCCCTCGTAGCTGATCTTGATCCCGGTGCACTTGCCGAACTCGGCCCAGGACTTCTCCAGGTTGTCCGACTCCGGGCTCAGGATGGAGGCGAACATCGTCACGGTCGTGCCCGAATGTCCGGCGTACGGCTGGTACTTGGCGCAGTCGCCGGACAGCGACTGGGTCGCGCCGCCGCCACCCGAACCGCCGGAGCTGTTGGAGCAGGCCGCGGTCAGCGCCAGTGCCGCCAGCAGGGCGGGTACGGCGACCAGTCGGCGGCGGGAACGCGGTTGCGGCGCGGTCGGGTTGGGGGTCAATGCGGTCTCCTCGCCAGGGCGTGCTGTCGACGGTGGCTGAACGAGATTGCGCTGTACCGGAGATGGGTCAAGGGGGTGGGGCTGCAGGGTGGGCCTACGGGGAGCACGGACGGGGGCCCGGACTGATCGAAGACGTTAACGCAGCAGCCGGTCCCCGCCAAGGTCCACGTTCGACCTTCACCAGCCGGTGTCCGGACCGTGACCCGCCACCAGCCGTTTTCCGGACGGCCGCCACCACAAGTCGAAGGCCGCGCCCGGGAACCCGGACGGGGCCGACGGCACGACGGCGGGTCAGAAACGCCGAGCCAGAGGCGCCGGTTCAGAACAGCCGGATCGGCAGCTCCAGCAGGCTGTTCACCACCAGCGACGGGCTCGGCCGCAGCTCGGCGTCCGGCACCGCGAGCGCCAGCTCCGGGAACCGCGCGAACAGCGCCGGCAGCGCGACCCCCGCCTCCAGCCGGGCCAGCGGCGAGCCCGGGCAGACGTGCGGGCCGTGGCCGAAGGACAGGTGCCGGGTCGGATCCCGGGTGATGTCGAACAGCTCCGCCGTCACCCCGTGCTGCAGCGGATCCCGGCCGATCGCGTTGTACGAGACCAGCACCGGCTCGCCGGCCGGGATCACCACCTCGCCGACCGGGACGTCCGCGGTGGTGAAACGGAACAGGAAGTTGCTGGTCGGCGGCGTCCAGCGGAGCGATTCCTCCACCACCGCGTCCCAGGGCACCTGCCCGGAGCGGGCCAGCTCCAGCTGGTCCGGGTGCGCCAGCAGCGCCCGCACCGCGTTGCCGATCAGGTTCACCGTGGTCTCGTGGCCGGCCGCGATGATCACCCGCAGGGTCGCCGCCGCCTCCGCGTCCGTCAGCGCCCCGCCCTCGGTGTCGGCCGCCAGCAGTGCGCTCGCCAGGTCTTCCCCAGGCGCCGAACGGCGTTGCGACACCAGGTCGTTGACGAAGGCGTTCAGCCCGGCGACGGTCGCCTGGATGCCCGCCGGGTCCGGCTTGATGCCGAAGAACCGCTCGTACAGGTCCCGCAGCACGCCATGGTCCGACTCGGGCACGCCCAGCAGGGAGCAGATCACCGTCATCGGCAGCGGGAAGGCGAAGGCCGCCTTCAGGTCCACCACCGGTTCCCCCGCCGCCAGGGCGTCCAGCAGCGCGCGGGTGGTCTCCTCGACGCGCGGCCGCATCAGCTCCACCCGCCGGGGGGTGAAGGCCTGCGCGACCAGTGCCCGCAGCCGGCGGTGTTCGGCGCCGTCCGTGGTCACCATGCTCGGGCCGGGCACCGCCAGGCCGATCAGCGGCCAGGTCTTCGGCACCTCGCCGCGCTGGTAGGCCGCCCAGTGCGCGGCGTCCTTCACCAGCCGGCCGTCCGTCAGCAGTTCGCGCGCGGCCGCGTGCCGGGTCACCGCCCAGGCGGCGACCCCGCCGGGCAGCTCGACCGGCACCGCCGGGCCGGCGGCCCGCAGCAGGGCTCCCTCGGCCGCGCTGTCGCGGGCCAGCGGGTCGAGGACGATCGGTGCCCCGGTCGAGGCCGCGGCTGATGTCGGGGCCGGAGCTGGAGCTGGAGCCGGTGCTGGGGCCGAAGCGGCGCTCATCGGCAACCCTCCTTCGGCCGACGGGCGTTGACGGGTCACGCCGCCTGCCCCGGGGTGAACGAGACCGGCAGCGCCACCAGCCCGCGCACCCAGGCCGACGGCCGCCACACCAGCGCGTGCTCGGCCACCGCCAGCCGCAGGTCCGGCAGCCGGTCCAGCAGCACCTCGATCGCGGTGGTGGCGATCACCTCCGCCGCCTCCTGGGCCGGGAACGGGCAGCCGTGCTCGCCGTACGAGTAGCTCAGGTGCGCCCGGTTGCCCTCGGCCGGCCGGCCGTCGGGCTGCCGGACCGACGGGTCCGCGTTGGCCCCGGCGAAGCCCAGCAGCAGCAGGTCGCCCGCACCGATCCGCTGACCGCCCAGCTGGGTGTCCCGCACCGCCCAGCGCCCGGCGAAGATCTGCGTCGGGGTGTCCTCCCACAGCGCCTCGTTCAGCGCCTGGCTGATGCTGCGCCGGCCCCCGGCCAGCGAGGCGGCGAACCGCTCGTCGGTGAGCATCAGCCGCAGCGCGTTGGAGATCCAGTACGAGCAGGGCTGGTGGCCAGCGATCAGCAGCACCCGCAGGTCGCGCATCACCTCGTCGTGGGTCAGCCCGGCCGGGTGTGCCAGCATCCGGGAGGCCACGTCGGCACCGGGGCGCTCGGCCTTCTCCTCGACGAGGGCGAGCATCAGCTCCAGCAGCCGCTGTGCCCCGGCCGGCGCGTCCGGGCCGCCGTCCAGCATGGCCAGCAGTGCCGCGATCAGCTGCGGCGCCTGCTCCTCGTCCAGCCCGAGCACCCGGCACAGCACCAGCAGCGGCATCCGGTTCGCGAACTCGGCGACCAGGTCGGCCTCGCCGCGCCCGGCGAACTCGTCGATCAGCCGGTCGGCGATCTCCTCCGCGTGCTTGCGCAGCTCGTAGGGGTCGATTCCGGCCAGGGAGTCGGTGACCGCACGCGAGCGCCGGACGTGCTCCTCACCCTCGGCGTACAGGACCGACGGGACGGGCGCCATCATCGGCCTCAGCGGCCAGTCCTCGGGCAGCGTCTCCCAGGCGTGCCAGCGGCTGGAGTCGCGGCCGAACAGCTGCGGCTGTCCGGTCACCAGCTGCAGCTCGCGGTAGCCGATGACCAGCCAGGCGCGCACGCCGCCGGCCAGCTCGACCGGGGCGACCGGGCCGTGTGCGGCGCGCAGCTCGCGGTAGAGCTGGGCCGGATCGGTCTGGAAGCGCGGCCCGTACAGCGGCGTGGCGGCGGCGTGCGCCGGGCAGCCCGGCGGCGGGGTGGCGGCGGGCTCGGTCACGGGGTGCTCTCCTCGTACATCGACGGTGCGGGGGCAGCCATTTCGGCCTCGGCCAGGGCGGTCAGATGGTGGACCAGGTCGATCAGCACCCGCTTGCCGGACTCGCGGTCGCGCGCGTCGCAGTCCACCAGCGGCACCCCGGCCGACAGGTCCAGCGCCTCGCGGACCTGCTCCAGGCTGTGGGTCGGCTCGCCGAAGTTGTTGCGGGCCACGATGAACGGGGTGCCGTGGTGCTCCAGCCGGTCGATCGCGTACCAGGACTCCTCCAGCCGCCGGGTGTCCACCAGGACGACCGCGCCGAGAGCGCCGCTGAACAGGCGGTCCCAGAGGAACCAGAAACGTTCCTGCCCGGGCGCGCCGAACAGGTACAGCACCTGGCGCTCGGAGAGGGTGATCCGGCCGAAGTCGAAGGCGACCGTGGTGGAGCGCTTGCCCCAGGCACCGGCCGGGTCGATGCCCTCCCCCGCCCGGGTCATCACCTCCTCGGTGTTCAGCGGACGGATCTCGCTGACCGAACCGACCAGCGTGGTCTTGCCGACCCCGAAGCCGCCGACCACGACGATCTTCAGCGCGTTGTCGGCCGTCGCCCGCAGCGGGGTGCGCCCGACGGCGGGCCCGACGTCGGAACCGTTCGCGACCGGATCAGAGCCGTTCACGGCCGGGCCGGCGCCGTTCGCGGCCGGATCAGAGCCGTTGGAGGCCATGCAGCACCTGCTTCAGCGTGTCGAGGTCGGGCAGCCGGGCCTTGTTCGGCGCGAACCGGGGATGGCGGGCGGTGACCGCCCCGGACTCCAGCAGGTCACCGAGCAGGATCTTCACCACCGAGACGGGCAGCGCCAGCTCCGCCGCCACCTCCACCACGGCGGTCGGGGCCTCGCACATCCGCAGGATCCGGGCGTGCTCCGACTGCATCCCCGACGCCGGCCGCCGCTCGGCGACGATCAGGGTGACCAGGTCGAAGGCGTTCTCCGGGGCGCGGCTACGACCCCGGGTGATGGTGTAGAGGCGGTCCGGGTCGTCGTCGCGGCCCGGCAGCACCGGCCCGGCGGTCATGCCCGGGCGCTCTCTCGCGGCGCGGTGCCCACCTCGTCCGGATCGGCCTGCGCGCTGCGGGCCGGCGCGCTGAGGTGGACGCCGATCTGCTCGATCAGGCCGTGCATGTTGTGGCCGACCACGCCGACGTCCGCCTCCTCGTCCGTGACCACCGCCAGGTGCGCTCCCTCGCCGGCCGCCACGATGCACAGGATGCCGCCGTGGAACTCGGTCATCGACTGCCGGACGCCGCCGCTGCCGTCGCCGAACTCGATCGAGGCGCCGTGCGCCAGGCTCTGCAGGCCGGAGGCGATCGCGGCCAGCTGATCGGCCTGGTCGGTGCTCAGCCCGGCGGTGTGGCAGAGCTTGAGGCCGTCGGCGGAGAGCACCAGCGCGTGCCGGGCGCCGGGGGTTGCCGCCAGCAGGTTTTCCAACAGCCAGTCGAGGTCACGGTCGGTGGCGCTGCTCATCGGGAGTCCTTCTCGGTGACGGGGGAAGCGTCGGGCGTGGTGTCTGTACCGGTGCCTGTGTCTGTACGGGAGCCTGTGTCTGTGCCGGTGCCCATGCCGGTGTCCGTGGTCGGCGTCCCGGTGGCGCGCTGCGCGACCTCCAGGGGACGGGCGGCGGCCCGTCGGAACGCGCCGAACCGGGCGGCCGCCACCGCCGCGTCGGCGCGTACGGGCTTCGCCGCCGGGGCCGTCGCCGGGGCGGTGGTGGCCATCGTCTGGCCGCGACGGCGCTGCGGCAGGCCGCTGTCGGTCATCGGCGCGGACGCGGGCGGCAGCTGAGCGGGAACGGCGGGAACAGCGGGAACCGGCCGCGCGGGAGCCGGGCGCGCGGGAGCCGGGCGCGCGGGAGCCGGGCGCGCGGGAGCCGGGCGCGCGGGAGCCGGGCGCGCGGGGGCGAGCGCGGGGCGTACGGGCTCCGCGACCGGCGCCTGCGTCAGGACGGGCGCCGTCGCGGGCTCCGGAGCCGGATGCGAGAGCAGCTGCTGCGGGATCAGCATCACCACCCCCGTACCGCCGCGCGCCGACGGCCGGAAGGAGATCTGCAGCCCGTGCTTGCGCGCCAGCGAGCCGACCACCGCGAGCCCCAGCCGGGTGCCGGCGGAGAGCGTGGTGAGGTCGAGCGGCTCGGCGCAGACGGCCCGTTCGGCCCGGCGCAGCCAGCTGTCGCTCAGGCCGAGGCCGCTGTCCTCGACGGTGACCGCCAGCCCGGCGGACACCTCCTCGACGTAGACGTGCACCTCGGCCGGCGGGGCGGAGAAGTTGGTGGCGTTGTCGAGCAGTTCGGCCAGCGCGTGCATGACGCCCTCGGCGGCGTACCCGGCGACGGCGGCGGTGCTGGCGTTGTGCAGCCGCACCCGCTGGTAGGCGCCGATCCGGCCGAGCGCGCCGCGCAGCACCGACTCCACCGCGATCGGCTTGGCCCAGCGGCGGCCCGAGCGGGCGCCGGTGAGCACCGCGATGCTGTCGGCCATCCGGCCCGCCTGGGCGGTCGCGTGGTCCAGGCGCAGCAGGTCGCCGAGGACCTCCTCGTCGTGCCGGTGCTGCATCTCGCGCAACTCGGCGTGCATGCTCGTGGCCAGCGCCTGCACGCGCCCGGCGGCGGTCGCGCAGACCGCGAGCGCGGCGGCCCGCAGCCGCTCGCCCCGGCCGATCTCCTCGCCGACGGCGCGCAGCAGCGCGTACTGGGGGTGCTTGCGGTGCGCGGCCAGCGCGCTGTCCACGGCCGCGCCGGCGCGCAGCTTCTTCACCACCTCGGGCAGGACGCCGTCGGCGATCCGGTCCAGTTCGGCGCGCTCGGCCTCGGCCCGTGCCCGGGCCGCCTCCGCCTCGGCCCGCTCGGCGTCCAGTTCGGCTCGGACCCGGGTCAGCTCGGCGTGCCCGGCGGTGACATCCGTCTCGGCCCGGGCCTGCTGCCGGCGGGCGGCGTCCCGCTCGCTCAGCGCGGCGGTGGCGCGTTCTTCGGCGGCTGTCGCGGCCTGCCGCGCGGAGGCGGCGGCGGCCAGCGCCGTCGTGGTCTCCCGGTGCTGCGCGGCCAGTTCCTCGGCGAGGGTGCGGGAGCGCTCGGCGCCGATCGCCGCGAGGCCGACGGCGATCAGCCAGAGCACCGCGACGGCGCCCACCGCGAGCGCGGTGAGCGGCTGGTGCGCGCCCAGTGCCCGGGTGATGCCGACGGGTGCGGCGGCCAGCGCCAGCAGGACGGCGGCCGCCGTCAGGGCGGCGGTGCGCGACGCGGGCCGTCGGCGCGGCCGCCCGTCGGGGCTGGTGGCTTCTCTCATCGGTGCGGTCCTCGGCAACGTCGGCGGGCGGCGGCGGCACGGCGGGCGGCGGGTCGGCGACGGCCGGGACCGTCGACAACCGGTCGGGGCGCATACGAGACCGCCCGGCGACGTCAGGGAACGTCTCCGGGCAGCTGATCGGTTCACCCTTTCGGCCGATCATATCGATTCAGACATTGCCCTCAAGCGGACAATTGACGGCCAATCTCCTTGCTTCACGCCGCACACACCGATTGGCGACGCAACCGCCGCACCGTCCGGGGCCGGCGTCCGGGGCCGTTGTCCGGGGCCGGCGTCCGGGGCCGGCGTCCGGGGCCGGCGTCCGGGGCCGGCGATCAGGCCAGCGCCCCCTCGACCGCCTGCCGCACGGCCTTCAGGTCCAGCCCGTGGTCGGTGACCACCCGCACGCCGAGCCCCTCCCCCTCGCGGATCACCCCGAGCAGCAGGTGCCCCACGGCGATGTGACCGGACTTCAGCCGCAGCGACTCGCGCAGTGACAGCTCCAGCGCCTTCCTGGCCCGGGAGGTGAAGGGCACGCGGCCGCCCTGCCCGGCCTGCCCGCCGGAGCGGAACCAGCCGCGGCCCTTGGGCTCCTCCTCGGGCGGCGCGTCCAGCGCCCCCTTGCCGAACGCCGACTCGACCGCCTCCCGCACAGCGTCCAGGTCGACTCCGATCGCGGCCAGCGCCTGGGCGTCGTCGCCCCGCCCGTGCAGCCGGAGGACCGCCTGCCGGGCCGCCGCATGGTCCAGGCCCAGCCCGATCAGGACGCCGGCGGCCGGATCATCCGGCTGGGCCAGGATCGCCAGCAGCAGGTGTTCCGTCCCGATGTGGCCGTGCCGCAGGTCCCTGGCCTCCTGCTGGGCCGTGACCACCACGTGCCGTGCCTGGTGGTCGAAACGCTCGAACATGGTTCAGCCTCCATCCTGGTCCTTGCCGGGCCCCCGTCGGGCGTACTTCTTGTGCACCGCCTGCCTGGTCACTCCGAGGCAGACCGCGATGTCCTGCCACGACCAGCCCCGCGACCGGGCGCTGCCCACCTGCAGGGCCTCCAGGCGGTCCGCCAGGTCGCGCAGCGCGCGGACCGCCCGGAGCCCCACCGCGGGGTCACGACTGCTCGCCGCGGCCGCGAGTTCTCCGCTCTCGCTCATGGTGTCAACTCTGGTTGACATTCGGACGAATGTCAACCCTGGTTGACACCACCTTGGCGGCCGAACCGCGCGCGGCCCTCGGCCGCCCGCCCCGGAACGCGAAAAGCGGGGCGAGGACCGTGAAGTCCTCGCCCCGCTTCAGGAGTTCACCTCATGAGGCGAACACCGGGATCGTCAGCTGCAGCCGCTGGTGGAGCCGCAGCCCTCGCAGAGGTAGCAGCTGCCGGCGCGGCGCATCTTGGTGCCGCAGGAGAAGCAGAGCGGCGCGTCGGCGTTGAGGCCGAGCTGGATCTCCATCAGCTCCGTGGAGTTGTGGGCCTGCTTCGGAGCCGGCTTGGGCGCCTCGACGGCCGGAGTCGCGGCCGGGGCCGGCTTGGCGGCCGCCGGGGCCACCGGGGCCGACTGGGCCAGGGCCTCGGTGTCGAGCTCCTCGGCCTCCAGCGGCTCGTACGAGCCGGTGTCCAGGTGGCGCTGGCGCTCGTCGACGGAGTGGATGCCGAGCGCCGAGCGGGTCTCGAACGGCAGGAAGTCCAGCGCCAGGCGGCGGAAGATGTAGTCGACGATCGACTGCGCCATCCGCACGTCCGGGTCGTCTGTCAGGCCGGCCGGCTCGAAGCGCATGTTGGTGAACTTCGAGACGTAGGTCTCCAGCGGCACGCCGTACTGCAGGCCGACGGAGACGGCGATCGAGAAGGCGTCCATCATGCCCGCGAGGGTCGAGCCCTGCTTGGACATCTTCAGGAAGACCTCGCCGAGGCCGTCGTCCGGGTAGGAGTTGGCGGTCATGTAGCCCTCGGCGCCACCGACCGTGAAGGAGGTGGTGATGCCCGGACGGCCCTTGGGCAGGCGCTTGCGGACCGGGCGGTACTCGACGACCTTCTCGACCACGGCGGCCGGGGCCTCCGCGGCCTTGGTCTCGGATTCCTTCTTCTTGGCCGAGAGCGGCTGGCCGACCTTCGAGTTCTCGCGGTAGATGGCGAGCGCCTTGACGCCCATCTTCCACGCCTCGAAGTAGATCTCCTCGACGTCCTCGACGGTCGCGGCGGCGGGCATGTTCACCGTCTTGGAGATGGCGCCGGAGATCCACGGCTGGATCGCCGACATCATCCGCACGTGCCCCATCGGCGAGATGGAGCGCTCGCCCATCGCGCAGTCGAACACCTCGTAGTGCGCGGACTTCAGGCCCGGCGCGTCCACCACGTTGCCGTGCTCGGCGATGTGGGCGACGATCGCCTCGATCTGCTCGTCCTGGTAGCCGAGGCGCTCGAGGGCGCGCGGGACGGTGCCGTTGACGATCTGCATCGAGCCGCCGCCGACGAGCTTCTTGAACTTGACCAGGGCCAGGTCGGGCTCGACGCCGGTGGTGTCGCAGTCCATCATCAGGCCGATGGTGCCGGTCGGAGCGAGGACCGAGGCCTGGGCGTTGCGGAAACCGTTCTGCGCGCCGACGCGCAGGACGTCCTGCCAGGTCTTGTTGGCCGCCAGCCAGACCGGGGCGTCCAGTTCGTCCAGCGACACGGCGTCGAGCGAGGCGTCCGCGTGCTGCTTCATGACGCGCTGGTGGGCGGCCGCGTTGCGGGCGTAGCCCTCGTACGGGCCGACGACGCCGGCGAGTTCGGCGCCGCGGCGGTAGGCGGTGCCGGTCATCAGCGAGGTGATGGCGCCGGCCAGGGCGCGGCCGCCCTCGCTGTCGTAGGCGTGGCCGGTGGCCATCAGCAGGGCGCCGAGGTTGGCGTAGCCGATGCCGAGCTGGCGGTAGGCGCGGGTGGTCTCGCCGATCTTCTCGGTGGGGAAGTCGGCGAAGCAGATGGAGATGTCCATCGCGGTGATGACCAGCTCGACGACCTTGGCGAAGCGCTCGGCGTCGAACACGTCGCTGCCGTCGGACGCGGTGTCGTCGCTCAGGAACTTCATCAGGTTGAGCGAGGCGAGGTTGCAGCTGGAGTTGTCCAGGTGCATGTACTCGGAGCAGGGGTTGGACGCGTTGATGCGGCCGGACTCCGGGCAGGTGTGCCAGTGGTTGATGGTGGAGTCGTACTGGATGCCGGGATCGGCGCAGGCCCAGGCGGCCTCGGCCATCTTGCGGAACAGCTTCTTGGCGTCGACGGTCTCGATGACCTCGCCGGTCATCCGGGCGCGCAGGCCGAATTCGGTGCCGTTCTCGACGGCGGTCATGAATTCGTCGTTCACGCGGACCGAGTTGTTGGCGTTCTGGTACTGGACGGAGGCGATGTCGTCCCCGCCGAGGTCCATGTCGAAGCCCGCGTCGCGCAGGGCGCGGATCTTCTCCTCCTCCTTCACCTTGGTCTCGATGAAGGCCTCGACGTCGGGGTGGTCGACGTCGAGGACGACCATCTTGGCCGCGCGGCGGGTGGCGCCACCGGACTTGATGGTGCCGGCCGAGGCGTCGGCGCCGCGCATGAAGGAGACCGGGCCGGAGGCGTTGCCGCCGGAGGAGAGCAGTTCCTTGGAGGAGCGGATCCGGGAGAGGTTGAGGCCGGCGCCGGAGCCGCCCTTGAAGATCATGCCCTCTTCCTTGTACCAGTCGAGGATCGACTCCATGGAGTCGTCGACGGACAGGATGAAGCAGGCGCTGACCTGCTGGGGCTGCTTGGTGCCGACGTTGAACCAGACCGGCGAGTTGAAGCTGAACACCTGGTGGAGGAGGGCGTAGGTCAGCTCGTGCTCGAAGACGTCGGCATCGTCCGTGGTGGCGAAGTAGCCGTGCTTCTCGCCGGCGGCGCGGTAGGTGAGCACCACGCGGTCGATGATCTGCTTGAGGCTCCACTCGCGCTGCGGGGTGCCGACGGCGCCGCGGAAGTACTTGGACGTGACGATGTTGACGGCGTTGACCGACCAGAAGTCGGGGAACTCGACGCCGCGCTGCTCGAAGTTGACCGACCCGTCACGCCAGTTGGTCATGACGACGTCACGCCGCTCCCAGCGGACCGCGTCGTACGGGTGCACGCCAGGAGTGGTGTGGATGCGTTCCATCCGCAGGCCGCCCTTGGGGGCCTTGGCGCCCTTGCCCGTGGCCTTGTCGGACTTCGACCCGCGTGCGGAACCGCTCGTGGTGTCTGTCACTTCTCGCTCCTCCTCCTGGGCAAACGCCCGAAGTGCCCGGAAAAGTCCGGGCACCGCTGGTTCGTTCTTCCGGTGTGCGGGCAGGCGGGGACGCTGCCTGCTTACGCACGGTTTGTAGTGTTCTGCGCCCCGTTTCCGGGCACGCCGGGGCCCCGTGGGGCCGATGTGGTGCGGCTGGGCCCGCTCGGGGGCCGGTACGCCGGCGCCTCCTAGGGGGCGGCGGCGGAGACGGACACGCAGGCGTCGTCCGTCTCGGGGGTGCGGGGCCGTTCCACGCGGAGTTCCGCGATGGCGGCCTCGAAGTCTTCCAGTCCGTCGTACGCCTGGTACACGCTGGCGAACCGCAGGTAGGCGACCACGTCGAGTTCCTTGAGCGGGCCGAGTATGGCCAGCCCGACGTCGTGGGTGGTCAGCTCGGCGTTCCCGCTGGCGCGCACGCACTCCTCGACCCGCTGGCCGAGCTGGGCCAGCGCGTCCTCGGTGACCGGGCGGCCCTGGCAGGCCTTGCGGACGCCGGTGATGACCTTCTGCCGGGAGAACGGCTCGGTGACGCCGCTGCGCTTGACGACCATCAGCGCCGCCGTCTCCACCGTGGTGAAGCGGCGACCGCAGTCCGGGCACTGCCGACGACGGCGGATACAGCTGCCGTCCTCGGTGGTCCGGCTGTCGACAACGCGGCTGTCGGAGTGCCGGCAGAAGGGGCAGTGCACCTCGGGATCCCTCCCTGGCAGAACGTTCGGACGTGTTGAGTCTATGCGATGCGCCCCCGGCCTCGGCAAGCTGATCATGCGGCGCGACCACTAGTACTGGGCACGGAGAGGACTGTAGCCACTACATGTAGGCCTCCGGGGGAAGCGACACCCCTGGCGTGTCGGCGCCGATTAGACTGCCTGAGTCGAGTTCGAATCGAACGTTTACTCGATGTACAACAAAGCCTTGATCGAGTCAGCCAACTCCCGAATAATTCACTCGAACGTGTGTTTGGCGCAACCTTTCGATAGGAGGGGCGTTGGGCTGGAAAAGGGGAGAGGACAGCCGTCGAGAGGGGCCGCCGTGAACACGATCGAAAGCAACACCATCCCGGTGCAGGAACACTCCCAGTTCAAGGTGGGGCAGCGCACCAACAATCAGCAGGGTGTGGACATCAGCATGGACCGTAGCGAAGACCGCCGCCTGGCCGGCACGGCCCTTTCCGGCTCGAACCGCGTGCCCGACCAGCCGATCGAACACTCTTCCGCGATGGACGACGCCCACGCCTCACCCACCCGGGCGATGCCCGGCCGCCCCCCCGGCATCCGCACCGACGAGGCCGGCCTCACCGAGCGCCAGCGCCGGGTGATCGAGGTCATCCGGGATTCCGTCCAGCGCCGGGGGTACCCGCCGTCCATGCGCGAGATCGGCCAGGCCGTCGGCCTGTCCAGCACCTCCTCGGTCGCCCACCAGCTGATGGCCCTGGAGCGCAAGGGCTTCCTGCGCCGCGACCCGCACCGCCCGCGCGCCTACGAGGTCCGCGGCGTCGAGGTGGCCCGTCCCAACACCGCCGAGACGGCCGGCCGCCCGTCCACCTCCTACGTGCCGCTGGTGGGCCGGATCGCCGCCGGCGGGCCGATCCTGGCCGAGCAGACGGTCGAGGACGTCTTCCCGCTGCCCCGCCAACTGGTCGGCGAGGGCGAGCTGTTCGCGCTCACCGTGCGCGGCGACTCGATGATCGAGGCGGCCATCTGCGACGGCGACTGGGTCACCGTGCGCCGCCAGCCGGTCGCCGAGAACGGCGACATCGTGGCCGCGATGATCGACGGCGAGGCCACCGTCAAGCGCCTCAAGCGCGAGGACGGCCGGATCTGGCTGATGCCGCACAACCCGGCGTACGAGCCGATCAACGGCGACAACGCGACCATCCTGGGCAAGGTCGTCGCGGTCCTGCGCCGCCTCTGAGCCTCCCGTCGGCCCCGGCATGCCCGGGGCGGGCCCACGGCACCGGGAAGGGGCTCCACCGCGCGTGCGGGGAGCCCCTTCGGCGTCCGCCGGGCCGGGCGGGGCGCAGGGCGCTCCAGCAGCCCCAGCGCCCGCGGCCCGAGCCCCCCGCAGCCCCACTCCAGCCCCGACCTCAGCCCCGCTTCACCACCGGCCGCACCGGCGCGGCCGCGTCGTCGATCGCCGCCAGCGAGCGCCGTACCTGATTGCGGTCCGTGGTGTACCAGAACCCGGGCATCGAGGAGCGGAAGAAGCTCCCGTACCGCTTGGTCTCCACCCGCGGGTCCAGCACCGCCACCACGCCCCGGTCCTCCGCCGCGCGCACCAGCCGGCCCGCGCCCTGTGCCATCAGCAGCGCCGCGTGCGTCGCCGCGACGGCCATGAAGCCGTTGCCGCCACGCTGTTCGACGTCCTTCTGGCGGGCGCTCATCAGCGGGTCGTCCGGCCGCGGGAACGGGATCCGGTCCATCACGACCAGCTGGCAGGCCGAGCCCGGCACGTCCACGCCCTGCCAGAGCGAGAGCGTGCCGAACAGGCAGGTCGTCGCGTCCGAGGCGAACTCGCGGATCAACTCGCCCAGGGTGTCCTCGCCCTGGAGCAGGATCCGGTGGTCCAGCCGCCCGCGCATGGCCTCGGCGGCCGTCTGGGCGCCGCGCATCGAGGAGAACAGGCCCAGTGTCCGCCCGCCGGCCGCGCCGATCAGCTCGGCCAACTCGTCCAGCATGTCCGGCCGTTCGGGATCGCGCCCGGGGTCGGCCAGGTGCTTGGCGACGTACAGGATGCCCTGCTTGGGGTACTTGAACGGCGAGCCGACGTCGATTCCACGCCAGTGCGGCACGGCGTCCTCGCCGAAGCCGGCCTCGGGGTTGTCCCCCGCCGTACGGACGTCGGGCAGCCGCGTCTCGGAGGGCAGGCCGACGGAGGCGGCGACGCCGTTGAAGTCCCCGCCGAGCTTGAGGGTGGCCGAGGTGAGGACGACCGAGCGCTCCTTGTACAGCCCCTCGCGCAGCAGCCCGGACACGCTCAGCGGGGCGACCCGCAGCGAGGCGGTGCCCAGCCCGAAGCGGTCGTTGCGCTCGATCCAGACGACGTCGTACTCGGAGTCCTGCAGCAGCCGGTCGGCGGTCTCGTGCAGCGTCTCGGCCGAGGCCATCGCCTGCTTGCGGACGGCGTCCTCGTCGCTGAGCGCCTTGTCCCTGGTCTCGCCCAGCGAGGTGATCACCTGGCGGGCGGCGTCCCGGATCGCGGTGACCGCGTACGCCAGGTACTCCGGCAGTTCCTCGACCCGGCCGGGCTGGGCGGTCTCCATCAGGCCGTGGAAGTTCTCCGCGGCGGCCTGCAGGGCGTCGACGGCCTTCTCGTTGGCGAGCCGGGCGGCCCGCTTCACCGCCCGGTTGACCGCGCCGACGGTCAGCTCGGCGGTGGCCGCGCCGGTGACCCGGTTGACCAGTTCGTGCGCCTCGTCCACGATCAGCAGCCCGTGCTCGGGCAGCACCGGCGCGCCGTCGATCGCGTCGATGGCGAGCATCGCGTGGTTGGTGACCACGACGTCCGCCAGTTTGGCCCGCTCGCGCGCCTTCTCGGCGAAGCACTCCTGCCCGTACGCGCAGCGGGTGGCGCCGAGGCATTCCTTGGAGGTGACCGCGAGCTGGGCCCAGGCCTTGTCGGAGACGCCGGGGCTCAGGTCGTCGCGGTCGCCGGTCTCGGTCTCGTCGGCCCATTCGCGCAGCCGCAGCACGTCCTGCCCGAGCTTGCCGGTGGGCCCACCGAGCGCGTCCACCGGGTCGAACAGGCCCTCGCCCTCCTCGCTCGGAGTGCCCTCGTTGGCCCGGTGCAGGCACAGGTAGTTGGAGCGGCCCTTGAGCATCGCGAACAGCGGGCGGCGGCGCAGCACCGGGTGCAGCGCCTCGACGGTGCGCGGCAAGTCCCGTTCCACCAGCTGGCGTTGCAGCGCCAGGGTGGCGGTGGCGACCACCACGCGGTCCCCGTGGGCGAGCGCGGGCACCAGGTAGGCCAGGGACTTGCCGGTGCCGGTGCCGGCCTGGACGAGCAGGTGCTCGCCGTGGTCGACGGCGTCGGCGACGGCCTCGGCCATCCGGGCCTGGCCGGGGCGTTCGACGCCGCCGACGGCCGTCACCGCGGCGTGCAGCAGCTCGGGGATCCGTGAGCGCGGGACGGCGACGGTCTCGTCGGCCTCGTCGCCGAGGTCCGCCGCCCGCTGGGATTCGGAGTCGTGGGATTCGGAGTCGTTCGTCATGACCCTCCCAGCCTACGGGGCGGGGGTGACAATCCGGTCCCGTCGTGCGGGCAGCCGCACGTCCACGGCCACCAGAGCGTTCGGCACGGTCCCGAACCGGGCGGCGTGCGGGCGGTGCGGGCGGTCCTGGTAGCCGTCGAGGAGCAGCCGGTTGCGGTTGAGGCAGAGCCGGTCGATCCGGGGCCGGAACAGGTCGAACAGCTCGAAGCGCTCCCGCAGCTCGGGGAAGCGGGCCTGGTGGCGCAGGATCTCGGCGCGCAGCAGCGCCCAGAACTCGGCCTCGGGCAGTCCGGTCTGCGCCTCCAGCAGCGGCGCGAGGTAGCGGAAGACGCCGATGAACAGCCCGGAGTGGATGAACTGGCAGAGCCCCTGCGGGGGCTCCCGCAGCAGCACGTCGGCCACCTCGGCGGGCAGGTCGCTCAGCTCGGGGAGGTCCTGCGCGCTGAGGTTGACGTCGTCCACGAAGTCCTTGACCGCGAGCCGGGCCGGGGTGTCCCGTTCGTCGAAGACGACGATGGCGTTCTCGCCGTGCGGGGAGAAGACCAGCCCGTACCGGTAGAGGAAGTGCAGCAGCGGCGGCAGCATCGCGGCGAACAGCCGGCCGGTCCACTCGGCCGGGGTGAGGCCGGAGCGGGCGATCAGCTCGGCGGCGAGCGCCCGCCCGTCGGAGCCGGTCTGCAGCAGGGCGGCCAGGGTGCGGGCGCGTTCGCCGGCGTCCAGGGCGGGGCCGAGCGGCTCGCGCCAGATCGCGCCCAGCAGTTCCTTGTACTGGTACGGCGCCTCGGGCATCTCCCCGTACAGGGGGTGGTCGACGGTGACGGAGGCGATCTCGCCGAGCAGGATCACCCGGCACTCGTCGCGCAGGAACGGGTCGGCGTCGCGCAGCCCGTGCAGCCAGGCGGTGACGGCGGGCGCGGCGAGGGTGCGTTCGGTGGGCAGGCCGCGCCAGACCAGGGTGTTGAGGATCGACAGCGGCAGTTTGACCGTGCAGCGCTCGGGGTGGGCGGTGTTGAAGAAGGAGCGGATGGACTGCTGGGGGAGCCGTGGGTCGCCGTCCGAGGGCAGCGGGACGATCTCGCCGGAGGCGATCCAGGGCGCGAACAGCGGCAGGATCGTCTCGTCCCACTGCCAGGGGTGGACGGGCAGCAGCAGGTAGTCGTCGGCGTCCGGGCCGAGCGCGGCGCGCAGCGCGTCGACGTCGTCCAGCTCGCGGGCGTACAGCTGCTCGGGCCGCTCCAGGCCGGGCACGCCGCGGTACTCGGCGAGCCGGCGGTGGACGGCGATCCAGGGCAGCGGGCGCGGGCTGCGGGCCTCCGGGGCCCAGCGGGCGGCGTCGCCGGCGGAGAAGCCGATCCGGCCCTTGTTGGGGACGATCCAGGGGTGGCCGCCCTGCCGGCCCTCAAGTGCGGGGTGGTCGAGGTCGGCGAGTTCGGCGGCGGTGAGTGCGGTGGCGAGCTGGCGGGCGTCGGCGGTCAGGGTGGCGGAGAGTTCGCGGATCAGGTGGGCGGTGGTCTCGCCGCGCATCCCGAGCGCCTGCCGGGCGTACGGGAGGAAGCGCAGCGGGTCCAGGCCGTCCGGCTCGGAGCAGCGGATGGACTCCGGGTCGACCTGCCAGCCGTCGTAGGCGCCGCGCCGGGCGGTGAAGCGGTAGTCGAGGCCGGGCAGCGGGAGCAGGTACTCGCCGGGTGCGGCTCCGGGGAGGGGTTTGAGCAGCTGCTCGTAGGCGAACTCGCCGAGCATCTTGGCCAGCAGGGCGCGGCCGGCCCGCTGCCAGTGCCCGGCGGTGAGGTGCGGGGGCAAGTGGAGGGGCGGTTCAGCGGCCGACGGTTGCGGCACGGGTCAGCTCCTGGGGGCGGGGGAGGACGGGGGTCTGTTCGAAGGGCGCGGGGGCGGGCGGCGGGGCGAAGCCGGTCCAGGCGGTGCGGCTGGGCAGCCGGTGGACGGTCCGGCCGGTGACGGCGTTGAGGATCACGGCGGCCCGGTGGGCGCCGAGCCCGAGGTCGGGCGTGCCGACGCCGTGGGTGTGCAGTTCGGCGTTCTGGACGTAGAGGCCCCCGCTGAGCCCCGGCCGGGTGGCGACCCGGTGGTCGAGGTCGACGCGGTAGCGCCCGGCGTCGTCCCAGTCGATCAGGTGGGCGAGGGGTTCCAGCGCGGCCGGACGGGCGGCGCGGTAGCCGGTGGCGAGCACCACGGCGTCGGTGCGCAGCACGTGTTCGGCGCCGGAGTCGGTGTGCCGGCAGCGCAGTTCGAGGCCGCCGCACGGTCCGGGCCGGGCGTCGGTGACGGCGGTGCCGGGGGTGATCTCGACCGGGGCGGTGTCGATCGGGCGGCCGATGGTGCGCTCGTAGAGGTGGTCGTGGATCTCGGCGAGGGTCTCGGCGCTGGCGGCCTTGTGCAGTTGCCACTGGGCGTCGACCAGGGTGTCCCGGACGGGCCCGGGCAGGCTGTGGAAGTAGCGGGTGTAGTCGGGGGTGAAGTGCTCCAGGCCGAGCTTGGAGTACTCCATGGGCGCGAGGGCGCGGGTGCGGGTGAGCCAGCGCAGCCGGACGCCGTCGTCCCCGTGCTGCCGGAGCAGGTCGAGGAAGACCTCGGCGCCGGACTGGCCGCTGCCGACCACGGTGATGTCGCGGGCGCCGGCCAGGCCGGCGCGGCGGTCGAGGTAGTCGGCGGAGTGGAAGGCGCGCGGGTGGCCCGCCAGGGGGGCGAACGCCTCGGGCAGCACGGGCCGGGTACCGACGCCGAGGGCGAGGTTGCGCGCCCGGACGACGGAACGCCGCCCGGTCGCGGTGTCGGTCAGTTCGGCGCGGTAGCAGGGGCCGTCCTCCGGTGTCGCGGCCCAGTGCAGGGCGGTGACCTCGGTGCCGAAGCGGCAGTTGGCCAGCCGCTCGGCGGCCCAGCGGCAGTAGTGGTCGTACTCGCGGCGCGGCAGTTGGAAGCGCTCGGCGAAGTAGAACGGGAACAGCCGGTCCTGGTCGCGCAGGTAGTTGAGGAAGGACCACGGGTTGGTCGGGTCCACCAGGGAGACCAGGTCGGCGAGGAACGGCACCTGCATCCGGGCTCCGTCCACCAGCATCCCGTGGTGCCAGCGGAACTCCGGGCGCTGATCGCAGAAGAGCGTGCGCAGGCCGGGGACGGGCTCGGCGAGCGCGGCGAGCGAGAGGTTGAACGGGCCGATGCCGACGCCGAGCAGGTCGTACGGCGGCGGGGAGGCTGGGGTGTCCACGGGGTGTCCTAGGCGGGGTCGGGGTCGGGGCCGGGGCCGGGCGCTCTCGGGCCAGGCGAGTCGGGCCAGGGGCCGGGCAGGTCGGGCTAGGCAGGGCAGGTCGGGCTAGGCAGGGCCGGGGCCAGGCGCGGTCGGAACCAGCCGCGGTCGTGGCCGGGTCGGCGGCAGGGCCCGGGTGCGCACCATCAGGGCGGCGCGCTTGTCGGGCAGGTCGAGTTCGCCGGCCGTCCGGAATCCGGCCCGTTCGAAGGCCCGGACCGAGCGCCGGTTGCGGACGTCCGGTTCGGCGACCACCCGTTCGCAGCGCGGGCGGCGGCGCAGGATCCGCTCCGCGAGGGCGGCCAGCAGGACGGCGCCCAGCCCCTGGCCGCGGCTGGCGGCGGGGCCGAGCAGCAGGTGGACGCCGGTGTCGTGCGGGCGGGCGGGGTAGTGCGCGGCCAGCGGGTCGAGGTCGGCGCGGTACACCTCCCAGTAGCTCATCGGTTCGCCGTCGAGCAGGCCGAGGCACGGGACGCTGCGGCCGTCGCCGTCCAGTTGGGCCCGCAGGTGCCCTGCGGTGCGTTCCGGCGGTCCGGCGAGCTCCCAGAAGGCGGCGACCTCGGGGTCGTTCATCCACCGGGCGAGCAGGTCCAGGTCGGCGGGCAGCCGGACCGGGCTGAGCTCGAACTCGCCGGCCGGGGTGGGGATCGCGCCCCACCCGGGCAGGTCGTCCTGCATCAGGCACCCGCCACCGGGTTGGGGATGTCCACGTACACGGACTGGGTGGCGACCGGGCCGACCAGCTCGTCCAGGCCGTTGATCCGGGTGAGCAGGTTGGCCTTGCAGGGCAGCGTGGGCGCGTCCAGCAGCAGCGCGGGCAGCGCCGAGCCGGTGGCGGCGGCGGCCGGTCCGGCCAGGAAGCGGCGCAGTGCCGCCAACAGCACCGCCTCGTCGGCCAGTTGCTGGGAGCCGAAGGCGCCGATCAGGCCGAGGACGTGGTTGATGCCGAGGTAGTAGGCGAAGTGGTGGTCGATCACCGGGTCGGGCAGGAAGGTGTCGCTGTCGGCGCCGAGCCCGGGCAGCCGGGCGGTGAGCCGGGCGGCGGCGCTCTCCCGGTAGTAGTAGCCCTGGTTGTCGCGGTAGCGGCCGCCGTTCGGCCAGCCTTCGGCGTCCAGCAGGACCAGGCTGTTCTGCTGGTGCGCCTCCAGGGCGATGCCGGCCCGGCCGTCCAGCCAGAGGATGGGCAGCACGACGGCGTCCAGGTAGCGCAGGAACCATTCGGCGGCCACCGTCGACAGCGGCCGGCCGCAGCGCGCGGCGAGCGCCCGCAGGGTGTCGCCGAGCCGGGAGGGCACGGTGTCGCCGGTGCCGAGCGGCTGTTCGGCGACCAGTCCGGCGACGCACAGCGCGCGCTCGGCGGGGGCGAAGGGCTGGGCGCGCAGCACGGTGTCGAATCCGCCCGGGTCGCCGAGCGCCGGGTGGTCGACGCCGATCCAGGCCGGGTCGCGGACGATGTCGAAGCCGGGGTGGGCGGCCCGCCACTCGGCGGCCAGCCCGCTCTCCAGCAGCCGGTGCATCTCCAGGCCGCGGTGCAGTTCCTTGCGCAGGTTCTCCCGGCGGGAGTTGGTGATCCGCAGGCCGAGCGAGAGCTTGAGCATCCACGGGGTGCCGGGCCGGTAGACGGTGCGCACCGAGGAGGTGGGGTGCCAGGGTTCGCCGGCCGGGCCGAGGTCGTGCAGCAGTCCGTCGGCGAGCAGGGCGGCGACGGCCGGGCGGTGGGCGAGTTCGCGGGCCTGCCAGGGGTGCAGCGGCAGGGCGGCGGTGCCGGGCGGCAGCGCGAGGGCGCCGCCGAGCAGGCCGGCGGTGAGCTGTTCGGCGCTCTCGGCGGCGGCGGAGCCCGCGGCGAGCAGTGCGCGGTCCACGGCGTACCAGTGGAGCGGGAAGGAGCCGTGCAGTTCGGGCGAGTAGGCGGCGCTCTGGGCCGGGCCGAGGCCGTCGCGGCTCTTCGGGGTGGGGTGCAGGGGGTGGCCGAGCAGCAGGGACTGCTCGGCGGCGAGGAAGCGGGAGCGCTCCGGGCCGCCGGGCGCGGCGGCGGTGCGGCGGTGGGCGAGGATCTCGGCGGTGCGGACGACCGAGTCGGCGACCCGGGCGGCGAGGTCGGCGACCTGCCCGGGGTCGGGCCGGTCGGCGGCCGCGGCGGCGAGCAGCGCGGCCGCGGTGACGGCGTCCACGGGGGCGGCGCACTCGTCCGCTGCGGCGGCGGTTCCGCCCGCCGTGAGGGTGGCGGGGCCGAAGCGGTGCCAGCCGCCGGGCGACCAGTAGCGGACGGCGGCGGTGAGCCGGGCGGCGCCGCCGAGGACGGCGATCCGCAGCCGCCCGTCCGGGCCGGGGCGGGCGCCGGTCTCCCGGGTCCAGCACCGCAACAGGGCTTCCAGCGCGGCCTGTTCGGCGGCGACGGCCGGGTCGGGGTGCAGCAGCGGGTCGGGCTCGGCGGCGGACCGCAGCACGGACAGCGGCGGCTCGGGCGGGGCTCCGGTGAGGGCGGTGCTCAAGGCTGCTCCTTGGGACGCGTGGGGGTGCCGACGCGCACGGGTGGAGGGGGAACCGGCGGGCGCTCGTGCCGTCGCGTCAGGTAAGGGTTACCTATCCCTGACGGGTGATCACAAGGACGGCTCACTCGTCCGAGTGAAGATCGGTGATTGTCCACCACCGCCGAGGGAGGCCCTGCTGTGCCAACGAGCCGAACGGGTCCGCGTCACGGATCGGTGACCTCCGGCCGGCGCCGGAACCCAGGGGGCGGGCACCGTCGTCCTCGTCGGCGATGGAAGACTCCGGGACGGTGCCCCGCCGTACCACGGACGGGCCGGACGCGGCTGGACCGGCCGGCCCCGGACCGACCGAGCAGACACCGCACAGGCGGAGACCGCCCGAGCAGACACCGCCCAGGCAGACACCACCCGAACAGACACCGCACCGAGCACAGGGGGAAGCGCACACATGCCAACGATCCACCGGTCAGCCCTGGCCGCCGCCGTGGTCGCCGGAACCCTGATCGCCGTGAGCGCCTGCGGGCCGGACGGCCCGGCTGGCGACGGGGCAGGCACCGCCGCGCCGCCGCCCTCCTCGGCCGGGGCGGCCGGCGGCACCGCCGGAGGCGGCCCGATCGGCGGCATCACCCTGCCGTCGGGCCTGCCGACCAGCCTGCTGGAGGGCCTGCCGAGGACCTGGGACGACCTGAAGAAGTGGAAGTTCGAGGACTGGGACACCTGGGCGTCCAAACACGTCTTCCACAACCCGGTGGTGAAGGACTTCTGGGATCCGGACAAGATGGGCGACTCCAAGCCCGCCGAACCGGCCCCGCCCACCGCCAAGCCCTCCCCGGCCACGGCCAAGCCCTCCCCCGCCGCCACCGGCCCCGGTCCCGGCCCCGCCGCCGACGACGGCGTGACGGACCCGGATCCGCCGGTGGTCAAGGCCCTGGCGGTGCCCCGCCCGTACACCGGGCAGCCCTCCGGCAAGGTGTTCTTCTCCGCCCAGGGCGGGCGCGGCAACTGCTCGGCGACGGTGATCACCGACCCGCAGCACCCGGGCCGGAGCAACCTGGTGTGGACGGCCGGCCACTGCGTGCACGAGGGCAAGGGCGGCAACTTCTACAAGGACCTGGTGTTCGTGCCCGCCTACAACAACTCGGGCGCCTCCAGCGGCGGCCGGAAGGCCCCGCTGTCCGAGCTGGCCCCGCTCGGCACGTGGTGGGCCGACCAGGTCACCGCCTCGCCGCAGTGGATGGTCGAGGGCGGCGGCACCGGCGACGCCGCCAACCAGTACGACTTCGCCGTCATGCGGGTGCGCAACCAGAACGACCCCGGCAAGTCCCTGGAGGAGACGGTCGGTTCGGCCGTCCCGGTGTGGTTCGACGCCCCGCGCGACAAGATCGCCGTGTCGGCCGTCGGCTACCCGCTCCTCAAGCCGTTCGACGGCCAGGAGCTGTACAAGTGCGACGGCGGCAAGCCGACCCGGCTCTCCTTCGACGCCAAGCGCCCCTCGATGCTCACCATCGGCTGCACCATGACCCAGGGCGCCAGCGGCGGCGGCTGGTTCGCCACCATGCCGGACGGGAGGACCGCCCTGGTCAGCAACACCTCGATCGGCACCCAGGAGCACACCTCGCTGAGCGGCCCGTACCTGGAGGCGGTCGCCAGGCAGGCCCTGGACTGGATCTCCAGGAAGCCGTAGCCACCGCAGGGAACGGGGGCCGGCGGCACGGCACACGCGCCACGACACAGCCGGCACGGACACACGCGCCACGGACACAGCCGCCGCAGGCGCACGCAGTACGGAACGACCAGCACAGCACGGGGGACGATGCAGCATGCCGAGAACCACCAGCCGGGGGCGCCGGGCCACGACACCCCGCGCCGCACTGCTCGCCGTCTTCGCCCTCGCCCTCGCCACGGCCGCCTGCGGCCCGGACGGCCCCGCCAGGCCCGCCGCCCCGCCCCCCGCCCTGCCCAGGTCCGCGCCCACCAGCCTGGGCGACCTGACGGGCTGGAAGCTGGAGGACTGGACGAGGTACGTCGCCGACAGCGGGTTCGCCAACGACGCGGCGCCCGGCGCCTGGACGGCCGCCCGGATGGACGCCGCCAAGCCCCGGCCCACCCCGGACTACTCCCTCGCCTCCCCCGCCGCCCCCGGGGTCGAGCGGGACGCCGCGCCCGCCGCCGTCCCGGCCAAACCGCAGCCGCACCCGTACGGCCAGGCTGCCGCCCTGGTGGGCCGGCTCTTCATGACCACGCCGCAGGGCGACGCGGCCTGCTCCGCCACCGTGGTCTCCGACCCGGTCAACCCCGGCCGCAGCAACCTCGTCTACACCGCCGCGCACTGCCTGCACGACGGCAAGGGCGGCGGCTGGCTGAAGAACCTGGTCTTCGTGCCCGGCTTCAACCGGGACGGCCAGGCCGCCCACGGCAAGCCGTACTCCGACCGGCAGGCCGCCCCGTACGGCCGGTGGACGGCGGTGCGGGCACTGGTGTCGCCGACCTGGCTGCAGGAGAGCGGCGTCGGCGCCCACAGCCAGTTCGACTACGGGATCGTCCGGGTGCGCGGCGAGGGCGACTCCGGCCCGTCGTTGGAGGAGGCGGTCGGCGGCTCGGTCCCGATCTGGTTCAACGCCCCGCGCGACCAGATCACCTCGGCCGCCGCGTACGGCTACCCGGCCGAGCGGCCCTTCGACGGCATGGAGCTCGACCACTGCGACTCGCCCGTCCCGCCCGGCCAGCTCTCCTTCGACCGGTCCCGCCCGCCGATGTACGTGATCGGCTGCACCATGACCGCCGGCTCCGGCGGCGGCGGCTGGTTCGTCACCAGGGACGGCAAGCCGAACCTGGTCAGCGTCGGCGCGCTCGGCGACCGCAACCCGGCCGGCTTCCAGGCCGGCCCCTCGCTGCAGGACCAGGCGAAGCAGGCCTTCGACTACTTCGCCAAGAACGTCAGGTGACCGCCGGAACGCACCCCCGGAACAAGCCCCCGGAACGCACCCTCCGAAAGGTCACCGGAGCATGCGCGGGCCCCCGGGACCGTGGACCGGTCCCGGGGGCCTGCGTACGCCTGCGCCTCAGCCCTGCAGGGCCACCGCGAAGTACTCCAGCTCGGCGGCCAGCTCGGCCGGCACCTTGGCGTGCAGCAGCGTGCCCTCGCCGTTGTGCTCGGCGGAGAGCAGTTCGCCCTCGGCGTGCACCCGGGAGACCAGCGCCCCCTGGGTGTACGGCACCAGCGCCCGCACCTCGACGGCCGGGCGCGGCAGCTCGTCGTCGATGAGCTGCAGCAGCTCGTCCATGCCCGCGCCGGTGCGGGCCGACACCACGATGGCGTGCGGCTCGCGGCGCAGCAGGCGCTGCAGGACGTGCGGGTCGGCGGCGTCCGCCTTGTTGATCACGACGATCTCCGGCACGTTCTGCGCGTCGACCGAGACGATGACCTCGCGGACGGCGGCCAGCTGCGTCTCCGGCTCGGGGTGCGAGCCGTCGACCACGTGCAGGATGAGGTCCGCGTCGGCGACCTCCTCCATGGTGGAGCGGAAGGCCTCGACCAGGTGGTGCGGCAGGTGCCGGACGAAGCCGACCGTGTCGGCGAGGGTGTAGACCCGCCCGCTCGGCGTCTGGGCCCGGCGCACGGTCGGGTCCAGGGTGGCGAACAGCGAGTTCTCCACCAGCACGCCCGCGCCGGTGAGCCGGTTGAGCAGGGAGGACTTGCCGGCGTTGGTGTACCCGGCGATCGCGACGGACGGCACCTGGTGGCGCTTGCGCTCCTGGCGCTTGGTGTCGCGGCCCTTCTTCATGTCGGCGATCTCCCGGCGGAGCTTCGCCATCTTCTCGCGGATCCGGCGCCGGTCGGTCTCGATCTTGGTCTCACCGGGGCCACGGGTGGCCATGCCGCCGCCGGACGAGCCGGCGCCGCCGCCGCCCATCTGCCGGGACAGCGACTGACCCCAGCCGCGCAGCCGCGGCAGCATGTACTGCATCTGCGCGAGCGAGACCTGCGCCTTGCCCTCCCGGGACTTGGCGTGCTGGGCGAAGATGTCCAGGATCAGGGCCGTCCGGTCGACGACCTTGACCTTGACCACGTCCTCCAGGTGGATCAGCTGGCCGGGGGTGAGCTCACCGTCGCAGACCACGGTGTCGGCGCCGGTCGAGGCGACGATGTCGCGCAGCTCCTTCGCCTTGCCGGAGCCGATGTAGGTGGCCGCGTCGGGCTTGTCGCGGCGCTGGATGAGGCCTTCCAGGACCTCGGAGCCGGCCGTCTCGGCGAGCGCGGCGAGCTCCGCCATGGAGTTCTCCGCCTCCTCCAGCGTGCCGTCCGTCCAGACGCCGACGAGCACCACGCGCTCCAGGCGGAGCTGGCGGTACTCGACCTCGGTGACGTCTTCGAGTTCGGTGGAGAGGCCGGCGACCCGGCGCAGGGCGGCTCGCTCGCTGCGGTCGTACTGGTCGCCGTCGTAGTGGTCACCGCGGTCCTCGTCGATGGCCGCGAGGTCCTCGTCCATGAGGGCTTCCGCCCGCAGGCCGTCGATGCGGCGCGGAGCGTCGGTCTGGTCGTCGCGGGTGTCGAACGTGGAGGTCATTCTGTCCTTTGGCTGCTGGTACGGGTGGGCCTTCGGGGACCGTTCGAGCGGTCCCCTGGGGAGTGTGCCCAGCTGCCGCCCCGGCTACCGTCCGGGCGGGGGTGAGCTGTCCCTCGGGTCCCCGTGCCACCGGGGCTCCTCTGCCCTGTGAACGCCGCGGACCGGCCGTGAATTCCCCACGATGGTCGCACGCCGGGTGCGGGCCGGTCATCCCCATTTCCCTAGGGCCACCGGGCCGGGGCCGCCGGCCGCACTGCCGGGCCCGCTCAGGCCCCGTAGGGCCGGACCCGCCCCCGGCCCGGCCGTACGGGCCGGCTAGCGCCCGTCCCCGGGGGCGTGCGGCCGGCTCACGTCGTACACCCCGGAGACCCGCAGCATCGCCCGCATCAGCCCGCGCAGCGCGCCCGGCTCGGGCAGCTCCACGGTGTAGGTGTGCCGGACCCGGGACTCCTGCGGCGGCTCGACCTCGGCCGCGACGATGCCGACGCCCTGGGCGGAGATCGCCGCGGTGAGGTCGGCGAGCAGCCGGGGGCGGTTGAGCGCCTCGGCCCGCAGGGTGGCCCGGTGCCCGCTCGCGGGGGCGTCCTGCGGCTGCCAGTGGACTTCCAGCGCGGGCCGTCCGTCCGCCCGCATCCGCTCCCCGGCCGGGCAGCCGGCGCGGTGCACGGCCACCGCGCCGCCGCGGATGGCGTAGCCGGTTACCTCGTCCGGCGGTACCGGCGTGCAGCAGCGTGCCAGCCGTACGGTCGCCCCGGGGCGTCCGGTCACGGTGACGGGGGCGGCCCGCTTCTCGGCGCTCGGGCGGCCGGGCGGGGCGGGTTGGGCACCCGCCGGGCCGGTGCGGACGGCCGGCGGCCGGGCCGGCGGGTCGGCCAGCCAGCGTTCGATGGCGAGCCGGGCGGCGGGGGTGCGGGCGTGTGCGAGCCACTCGGGGGCGGGGCCGGAGGGCTGTCCGCCGCCGGGCGGGAGGGTCTCGGTGAGCACGTCGATCAGGTCGCCGTCCTGCAGCACGGTGGAGAGCGCGCTGAGCCGGCCGTTGACCCGGACGCCGACGCATCGGTGGCCGGTCTCCTCGCCGAGCAGGTAGGCCGCGTCGACGCAGGTCGCGCCGGCCCTCAGCTGAAGCGTTTCGCCGTTCTCGGTCACCACGGTGATCTCGCGGTCGCCGGCCAGGTCGGCGGTGAGCGTGGACCAGAAGGCGTCCGGGTCGGGTGTCTCCTGCTGCCATTCCAGCAGCCGGCTCAGCCAGCCGGGCCGGGCCGGGTCGGTGCGGTCCAGTTCGTCGGTGTCCGGCGCGGCGGCGCCCGGGGACGGGTCGCCGAGGGCGACGACGCCGGTCTCGGCCACCTCGTGCATCCGCCGGGTGCGGACCAGCACCTCGACGACCGCGCCGCCGTCCAGCGCCACCGCGGTGTGCAGCGACTGGTAGAGGTTGAACTTGGGCGCGGCGACGAAGTCCTTGAACTCGCCGGGAAGCGGCGTCCAGCAGGTGTGCAGTTCACCGAGCACGGCGTAGCAGTCGGCGTTCTCCTCGACCACCACCAGCAGCCGCCCGAAGTCGGCCGGCCGCGGCGCCCGGGGCCCCCCGTCCGGCCCGGGGCCGCCGGACCGCTTGAGCAGCACCCGGTGCAGCGACACGCAGTGCCGGGGCCGTACGGTCACCTCGGCGGCCACCCCGGCCTCGGCCAGCTGGCGGGCCAGTTGCCGGGCGAAGGGCTCCAGCAGGGTGTCCGGCTCGGCCTCGTGACCGGCCGTGAGGGCGCGGGTGCGGGCGTACTCCTCGGGGTGCAGGGTGGCGAAGACGATGTCCTCCAGCTCCGCCTTGAGCACCTGGATGCCGAGCCGTTCGGCCAGCGGGATCAGCACGTCCCGGGTGACCTTGGCGATCCGCACCTGGCTGGCCGGCTTCATGTGCCGGATGGTGCGCATGTTGTGCAGCCGGTCGGCCAGTTTGATCACCATCACCCGGACGTCGTCCCCGGTGGCGACTAGCATCTTGCGGAAGGTCTCGGCCTCGGCGGCGGCGCCGAAGTCGACCTTCTCCAGTTTCGTCACCCCGTCGACCAGGTAGGCGACTTCGGGGCCGAACCCGGCACCCACCTGGTCGAGCGTCAACTCGGTGTCCTCGACGGTGTCGTGGAGCAGTGAGGCGACCAAGGTGGTGGTCCCGGCGCCGAGTTGGGCCAGGATCATGGTGACGGCCAGCGGGTGGGTGATGTACGGCTCGCCGCTCTTGCGCTTCTGGCCGCGGTGGCTGGCCTCGGCGAGCCGGTAGGCCCGGGCGAGCAGGCCGAGGTCGGCCTGCGGGTGGTGCAGGCGGTGGACCCGGACGAGCGGTTCCAGGGCGTCCGGCACGAGCGGTCGGCCGGTGGCCAGTAACGCCGCCCGCCCGGCCCGGCCGAGGGCGGCCCGGCCGAGCTCTCCGAGGGGCCTCCTGGCCCCTCCCTGCCGTACGGTCGTCGGCTGCCCCGTCAGGGACTGCCCGGCTTCGATGGTCATCGGCACCTCCGGCAACGGTCGCCGGGTGCTGCCCCTCCCCATGGGGTGACCCGGTGGTCCATGCTACCGAGCAGAGCACGTTCCGCGACGCCGTGGATCCCGTCCGCGACCGGTATCACCCGATCGGGGGGATTCGTCGCCGTACGAAATGGGCAAACGGGGCGGTCAGCTCCGGCTCAGCGATGCCCACCAGCGCTCGTCGAGCCGCCCTTCGGCCACGATCACCGCGGGCCCGGCCATCTCGACCCGGCCGTCCGGGTGCTCGGTGACGACCAGTCGGCCGCCCAGCACGTCCACGGTGTACGCGGCGGCCTCGCCGGTGACCGCCGGGTCGGCGCCGTCCCGGCGGATCGCGGCCACCGCGACGGCGCAGGCGCCGGTGCCGCAGGAGCGGGTCTCGCCCGAGCCGCGCTCGTGCACCCGCATCGCGACGTGCCGCGGCCCGCGGTCCACCACGAACTCGACGTTGACGCCCTCGGGGTAGACGCCCTCGGGGCTGGTGAGCGGCGCGGTCCGCAGCTCGCCGGCGTGGTCCAGGCTCTCCACGAAGGCCACCGCGTGCGGGTTGCCCATGTTGACGTTCAGCGCCGGCCAGCGGCGCTCGCCGACGGCGACCTCGACGCCGTCCGGGCCGGGCAGCCGGGCCCGGCCCATGTCGATGGTGACGTCGCCGGGCGTGCCGTCCCCGGCGGCCGGCGCGACGTACGCGGTGAGCACCCCGGAGCGGGTGGCGACCGCCATCCCGCCGGGCTCGGCCAGGCCGGCCTCGACCAGGAAGCGGGCGAAGACCCGCAGGCCGTTGCCGCACATCTCGGCGATGCTGCCGTCGGAGTTGCGGTAGTCCATGAACCACTCGGCGCGGTCGGCCATCCCCGCGGCGGCCGGGTCCGCGGCCGCGCGCACCACGCGCAGCAGCCCGTCCCCGCCGATGCCGGCCCGGCGGTCGCACAGCGCGGCGACGGCCCCGGGGCCGAGCTCCAGGGCCCCGTCCGGGTCCGGGAGGATGACGAAGTCGTTCTGGGTGCCGTGCCCCTTGAAGAAGGGGATGCCGCCCTGCGGGGAGGAGGGGGAAGAGGATGCGCTCACCCTCCCGATGGTACTGAGGGCCTACCGCAGGTAGGCGACCCGCCAGACGGCAAGCGCGCAGGCGGCCAGCGCGACCAGGGTGTAGACCACGATCGCCTTCCAGCCGGCCCGCTTCCCGGAGCCCCGGCGCGGCAGCCCCGGCCACTTGTAGCCGGCGTGCCGGGCGGCCATCGCGCCCCAGCCGACGGAGGCGGCGGTGAGCAGCAGCCCGAGCATGCCGACCATGGTGGCGCGGGCCCCGGCCGAGCCGAAGGCGAGCGGGAAGGCGAACATCAGCGAGCCGAGGGTGCCCAGCAGGGCGATCGGCAGGGTCTGCCACCAGCGCAGCCGGCGCCGCGGCCGGATCTCCCGCTCGTGCACGGCGCCGCTTGGCGGGGTGCGGGTGTCCAGGGCGGGCAGCGCGACCGGGTACGAGGTCGGCGCCTCCAGGCCGGTCAGCACCGGGAGGTCGCCCATCGTCGACTCGTCGAACTCCTCGGCCGGGGCGGTGACGCTCCCGCTCTGACCGGATTCGGGGCCGGTACCCGTCGACACGCGGCCTCCCCTGACAGTTCGACACGAGCGCACTCGCGGCCGGGCACGGCCGACCCGTTCGGCCGACCCCTATGGCATCGATGATGGCATGTCCAGAAGGGCGTTCAGGGCCTGACCGGGGTCGACGGGTGATCCGTGGCCATCACGTGATCGGGCCGTGACCGCCGGTTCGTCCTGCACGGTCACCTGCGCGCGCAGGTGCACCGCCGAATTGGCCGGAACCCGTTCTACGCGGCCGGAACCGCCTGACGCCCGATCAGTTCGAGGGACCGTTCCAGCAGCTCGACGGGGTCGGTGCCGGCCGGTCGGGACAGCCAGTGGATCCGGTCGTCCCGGCGGAACCACGACTCCTGACGGCGGGCGAACCGCTTGGTGGCCCGGACGGTCTCGGCCCGCGCCTCGTCCTCGGTGCACTCGCCGGCGAAGTGGTCGAGCACCTGCTGGTAGCCGAGCGCGCGAGAGGCGGTCCGCCCCTCGCGCAGCCCGGCCTTCTCCAGCTCCCGGACCTCCTCCGGCAGTCCGGCCTCCCACATCCGGTCGACCCGCACCGTGATCCGCTCGTCCAGCTCGGGGCGCGGCACGGCGACGCCGATCTGCACCGCCTCGTACACGGCGGTGTTGGTCGGCAGGTTGGCGGTGAACGGCTGCCCAGTGATCTCGATGACCTCCAGCGCGCGGACGATCCGCCGCCCGTTGCTCGCCAGGATCGCCTCGGCGGCCGCCGGGTCCAGCCCGGCCAGCCGCCGGTGCAGCGCGGACGGGCCGGCCTGCTCCAGTTCGGCCTCCAGCCGCGCCCGCACCGCCGGGTCGGTGCCGGGGAACTCCATCTCGTCGATCGCCGCCCGGACGTACAGCCCGGAGCCGCCGACCAGGACGGGCGTGCGACCGGCGGCCAGCAGCCGGTCGATCTCGGCCCGGGCCAGCCGCTGGTACTCGGCCACACTGGCGGCCTCGGTGACGTCCCAGACGTCCAGCAGGTGGTGCGGCACTCCGCCGCGCTCGGCCACGGTGAGCTTGGCGGTGCCGATGTCCATGCCCCGGTACAGCTGCATCGAGTCGGTGTTGATCACCTCGCCGTCGAGGCTGCGGGCGAGGGCGACGGCCAGGTCGGACTTGCCGGCGGCGGTCGCACCGACGACGCAGACCACACGGGGAGGGGCGACACGCGGGGTAAGGGAGCTGCTCACCGCTCCAGTCTCGCAAAACCGCCGCCGCATCGGAGACCGGGCTGCCGCCCGCCCGCCCCTGCGCGACGATATGACTGTCTCCGCAACCGCCTCCGGCCGCTTCCCCGGCCGGATCCCGGTCCGCGAACGCTTCACCGGCCCGGGACGTTGTACGGGCACGGGGCTGGACGGACGATAGGGAAGGGTGAGACCGCCATGGGTCTGATGGACAACCTCAAGGGCAAGGCCGAGGAACTCAAGGAGAAGGCCAGCGAACTGGCCGGCAAGCACAGCGACCAGATCGACACCATCGTCGACAAGGCCGGCGGCGCGATCGACAAGGCGACCAAGGGCAAGTACAGCGACCGGATCGAGCACGGCGCCGGCAAGGCCAAGCACGCGGTCGACGACTTCGCCCACAAGCCGAAGCCGGACGACGAGGGCCCGGCGGGCGGCAACGGCCCGACCCCGCATCCGTAGCCGTCCCCGAGCCGGATCCGGCGGTCCCCGGAGTCAGGTGCCGGCCGCCGGCAGCCCGGACTCAGGAGTCAGGACCAGGACGCCACGAAGTACCCGACCCCGTACGGCGCGTCCTGGTAGCCCAGCCGCCCGGCCAGGCCGGCGCCCGCCGCGGCGCCGGCCAGCACCTGCCAGGGCGCCCGACCCTCGGCCTTGAGCTCGGCGGCCAGGCCCGGGTCCAGCGCGGCGAGGGCGGGCAGGTCGGCCGCGCCCAGGGCGGCGGCCAGCGCCGCGTCGAAGCCGTCGGCCCGCTCGTCCAGGTAGCCGGGCGCCTTCACCGTGCGGCAGGCGCTGCCGTCGCCGAGCACCAGCAGGGCGACCCGGTCGGCGAGGCCGGCCAGGCCCTGGCCGAGGCCGAGCATCCGGTCGGCCGGGGCGTCGGCGGGCACGGCGCAGGCGTGTGTCGGCAGGGTCACGCCGGCGCGCTCCAGCAGCCAGGCGCCGACGGTCAGCGAGGGCGCCAGCTCCGGCCCGTCGACCCGGTCGCCGGGCAGCTTGACGACGAGCGGCACCCCGTAGCGCTGGAAGGAGCCGGCCCCGCCCTCGGTCCACACCTCGGCCTGCGGCCCGGTGCCGACCACCACGACCAGCTGCGGCCCGGCCGCGACCAGCGCCGCCAGCGCCTCGTCGCAGGCGGCGCGCAGCGCGTCCAGCTCGGCGGCGGCTCCGGCGGCGACCTCGGGGACGAGCAGCGGCGGACAGGGGCACACGGCGGCGGCTACCAGCATGTGGATCACTCTAGCCCGGAAGACGGGCGGCCCGGCCGGAGCCGAAGCTCCCGCCGGGCCGCCCGGAACGCGTGCGCGTCAGTCCCCGCAGCAGGCGCCGCCCGCAGGCGCGGTCAGCGGCAGAGCGGCCGGGGCGCCGACGGACGGCAGGCCCAGCATGACGCCGGTCGAGGCAGCGGCGGGCTTGGCCTGGCGCCGTTCCCAGGCGTCGCCGGCCCGGGTGCGGCGCACCGAGAGCGCCGGGCCCTCGGCGAGCAGGTGGTGCGGGGCGGCGTAGGTGATCTCGACGGTCACCATGTCGCCGGGGCGCACCGGCTCGTCCGGCTTGCCGCTGTGCTCGTCGTCCGACCCTCGAAGGCTCGGGTTGAAGTGCACCAGCCGGTTGTCGGGGGCGCGCCCGGAGAGACGCCGGGTCCGGTCGTCCTTCTTGCCCTCGCCCTCGGCTACCAGGACCTCCAGGGTCCGGCCGACCTGCTTCTTGTTCTCCTCCCAGGAGATCTCCTCCTGGAGGGCGATCAGCCGGTCGTAGCGGGCCTGGACGACCTCCTTCGGCACCTGGTCGGCCATCTCGGCCGCCGGGGTGCCGGGGCGCTTGGAGTACTGGAAGGTGAAGGCGTTGGTGAAGCGGGCCTCGCGGACGACGTGCATCGTCTCCTCGAAGTCCTCCTCGGTCTCGCCGGGGAAGCCCACGATGATGTCGGTGGAGATCGCCGCGTCCGGCATCGCCTCGCGGACCGACCTGATGATCCCGAGGAAGCGTTCCTGCCGGTAGGAGCGGCGCATCGCCTTGAGCACCCGGTCGGAGCCGGACTGCAGCGGCATGTGCAGCTGGTGCATCACGGCCGGGGTCTCGGCCATCGCGGCGATCACGTCGTCGGTGAAGTCGCGCGGGTGCGGCGAGGTGAAGCGGATCCGCTCCAGGCCGTCGACCTGGCCGGCGGCGCGCAGCAGCTTGGAGAAGGCCTCGCGGTCGCCCAGGTCGGAGCCGTAGGCGTTGACGTTCTGGCCGAGCAGGGTCACCTCGATGACGCCCTCGTCCACCAGCGCCTCGATCTCGGCGAGGACGTCGCCGGGGCGCCGGTCCTCCTCCTTGCCGCGCAGCGCGGGGACGATGCAGAAGGTGCAGGTGTTGTTGCAGCCGACCGAGATCGAGACCCAGGCGGCGTACGCGGAGTCGCGGCGGGTCGGCAGGGTGGAGGGGAAGGTCTCCAGCGACTCCAGGATCTCGACCTGGGCCTTCCGCTCGATCGCGGCCCGCTCCAGCAGCGCCGGCAGGTGCCCGATGTTGTGGGTGCCGAACACCACGTCGACCCAGGGGGCGCGCTTGACGATGCTGTCGCGGTCCTTCTGGGCCAGGCAGCCGCCGACGGCGATCTGCATGCCCCGGTGGCGGCTCTTGACCGGCGCCAGCTGGCCGAGGTTGCCGTACAGCTTGTTGTCGGCGTTCTCGCGCACCGCGCAGGTGTTGAACACCACCAGGTCCGGGTCGCCCTCGGGCCCGGCCTTGACGTAGCCCGCCTCCTCCAGCAGCCCGGACAGCCGCTCGGAGTCGTGGACGTTCATCTGACAGCCGTGCGTGACGACCTTGTAGCTCTTCAATCCGCTCTCACCGCTCACCAGACCAGGGTACGGGCAGCCGCGAAGCCCTTTTCCCGTGGCTTCCACGCGCCGTTCCCCTCCCGTTCGGCCGGAGCGCCTGGCAGTATCCCTGCATGGCCCCCACCACCCCGTCCCGTCTCGGCGCCGCCGTCCGCACCGCGGCCCGCAGCCCGCTGTGGCGGGCGGTGCTGGTGGTGGTGCTGCTGGTCGCCGGCCTGGGCGGCTGGTGGCTGTCGGCGGGCCGCTCGCCCGGGTACCCGCGCGGGGAGGTCCGCTTCGCCACCGGCGTGCAGCGCGGCGTCTACGACCGGTACGGGCAGCTGCTGCAGGCGCACGTCTCGGGCACGATGCCGGGCGTGCGGCTGGCCCTGGACAACTCCGAGGGCTCGATAGACAACCTCACCCGGGTGATCACCGGCCAGGACACCTTCGCGATCGCCACCGCCGACGCGGTCGCCGACTACCAGGGCCCCGGCAGGGGCAAGCTACGGGCGATCGCCCGGCTGTACGACGACTACCTGCAGCTCATCGTCCCGGCCTCCTCGCCGGTGCGCCGCACCGCCGACCTCAAGGGCCTGCGGGTCGGCGTCGGCCTGCCGCAGTCCGGGGTGAACCTGGTGACCAAGCGGCTGCTGGCGGCGGCCGGGCTGGACCCGGACCGCGACATCGTGCCGGTCTCGGCCGGCGTCGGCGACGGCGCCGACCAGCTGCGCGCGGGCAAGCTGGACGCCTTCTTCTGGTCCGGCGGCCTGCCCACCAGCGCGCTCACCGACCTCTCCGACCACATGAGGATCCGGGTCGTGCCGCTGGGCGACCTCTCCGAAGCCCTGCACAAGGCCGAGGGCGGCGGCACCGACGCCTACCGCGCGGCCACCATGCCCAAGGGCACCTACCCGAACGCCGAGCCCAAGGACGCCGTCGCGACGATGGCCGTGCCCAACCTGCTGATCACCCGGGACGACGCGGACCCGGGCCTGGTCGAGGGCATGACCCGCGCGGTGATCGACAGCCGCGACCAGATCGGCGCCCAGGTGCACGCCGCCCAGCTGGTCGACCTGCGCACCGCCGTCTACACCGACCCGCTCCCGCTGCACACGGGCGCGGCCCGCTACTACCGCTCGGTGAAGCCGTAGGGCTCGGTGGAGCCGTAGGGGCCGTCCCCGCCACTCCTCCGCCCGCGGCACCGCCGGTTCTGCCCCGCCTCGCTGTCAGCTCTCCGCACGCGGCACCGCCAGCGTCACCGCGAGGCCGGTCGGCCTGACCGGCGCGAAGCCGAGCGAGCCGCCGCCGGCCGCCAGCAGGGTGCGGGCGATGGACAGGCCCAGCCCGGAGCCGTCCACGTTCTGGTGCCGCGGGCTGCGCCAGAACCGGTCGCCGGCCCGGGACAGCTCGTCCTCGGCGAGGCCGGGCCCGGCGTCGACGACGGTCACCGCGACCTCGTCCCGGCGCACCGCGACCCGCAGCCGCACCTCGCTGCCGGCCGGGCTGAACTTGAGCGCGTTGTCCACCACGGCGTCCAGGGCCGAGCCGAAGCCGATCGGGTCGGCCATGCCGACGGCCAGCACCGGGCCGTCCCAGCGCAGCCGGATGCCGCGCTGCTCGGCGACCGGCCGCCAGGCGTCCACCCGGGCGAGGGTGAGCTGGGCGAGGTCGGTGCGCTCCGGCTCGGGGCGGGCGTGCTCGGCGGTGGCCAGTCCGAGCAGGTCGTCCAGCACCCGGGCCAGCCGGGTGCCCTCCTCCCGGACGCCGCTGAGCTCCTCCTCGTGCCCCTCGGGCAGCTCCAGGCCGAGCAGCTCGACCCGCAGCAGCAGCGCGGAGAGGGGGTTGCGCAGCTGGTGCGAGGCGTCCGCGACGAAGGCCTTCTGCTGGTCCATCGCGAGCACCACGTGGTCCGCCATCTCGTTGAACGAGCGTGCCAGCCGCTGCAGTTCGGGCGGTCCGCCGCCGGGGGCGACCCGGGCGGCCATCCGGCCGGTGGCTATGTCGTGGGTGGCCCGGTCCAGGGTGCGCACCGGGCGCAGCACCCACTCGGTCAGCCGGACGGCCAGCAGTACGGCGACGATCATCGCGGCGGCCTCGCCCGCGACGAGCACCAGCCACTTGTGCAGCACCCGGGTGCGCAGCGCCCCGGTGGGGGACTCGCTGAGCACCACCGCGACCACGTCGCCGTCGCGCACCACGGGGGCGGCGACGGTGATCGTCCGGTCCGGCGTCCACGGCCAGACCTGCGGCGGGTTGTGGCTGCGCCGCCCGTCCAGCGCCTCCTGGAAGGCCTGGGCGCCCCAGCCGCCGGTGGCCACCCGCCAGTCGGCGGGCGCGGCGGCGATCGGCAGGCCGTCGCGCTGGAAGATGCCCAGGCGCACGCCGTACAGGTCGTGGTAGCGGCGGACTTCCGCGTCGATCGCGTGCTGCCGGCTGAGGTCCCCGGGGGCGGGTTCCGGGTCGCCCTTGCGGGCGGAGTCGGCGGCGCCGGAGGTGGGCAGGTCCTGGGCGAAGCGGGCGGCGTCGTCGAGCCGGTCGACGACCACCCTGCTCTGCTCGGCGGCCGCGACCGCCGCCGCGAGCGGCAGCCCGAGGGCGGCCAGGACGCAGAGCATGAGGGCGATCAAGATGCCGAGCAGGCGGGTGCGCACGTGCGGTCAGTGCTCCGCGGGGGCGTTCGGGGCCGGGTCCGCCGCGGCGGGCGCCGGGCACTCGGGGATCAGGCGGTAGCCGACGCCGCGGACGGCCTCGACCAGGCCGGGCAGCGCGAGCTTGTTGCGCAGCGAGCCGATGTGCACCTCCAGGGTGCGCCCGTTGCCCTCCCAGCCGCTGCGCCAGACCTCGCTGAAGATCTGCTCGCGCCGGTAGACCACGCCCGGGCTCTGGGCGAGCAGGGCGAGCAGGTCGAACTCCTTGCGGGTGAGCGGCACGTCGCGGCCGTTCACGCTGACCCGGCGGCGTTCCCGGTCGATCAGGATGCCGCGGGACTCCAGCGGGCCGCGCTGCTGCGGTACGGCGTCGGGCGCGGGCGCGGGCGCCGAGGAGGGGGCGGCGCCGCGGCGGGCCACGGCGTGGATGCGGGCGAGCAGTTCGCCCATGTCGTACGGCTTGGTGACGTAGTCGTCGGCGCCGAGGTTGAGGCCGTGGATCCGGGAGCGGACGTCGGCGCGGGCGGTGACCATGATCACCGGCACGCCGCTGCCGGCCCTGATCCGGCTGCACACCTCGAAGCCGTCGCGGTCGGGCAGTCCGAGGTCGAGCAGCACCACCCGGTACGGCTCGTTGCCGTCCGGCACGAGGGCGTCCAGCGCCTCGTGCCCGCTGCGGGCGTGCCGGACCTGGAAGCCGTGCCGGCCCAGTACCGCGACCAGCGCGGCGGCCACGCGTTCGTCGTCCTCGACGAGCAGAAGTCGCATCCTGTTCTCCTCCTTCCCCCACGTGATCACTGGTGATCACTGATGATCACCGGCCCGAACGGTCTGGTCCCGTTCCTGCGCAGTATGGGCCAGTGTGCGGCCCGACGCCAGGCTGGACCGCGCACCGGGCTCGTGGGGGACGTTCGGCACCGGCGCGGATTCCCGCTGTGACATGCCCCGTCGGCGCCCATGCGAACAGCCCGCGCCCGTCGTGTGGCCGTTTCGTGATCCTCAAGTTCCGCTCAGATCGGCTGACGGCACCCGCTCACGGCTCCTATGGTCGGCCCACCGGGGGCTGCGGCTCCGCCGGTCGCGGCTCCCGGATTCGTACCACCATTGCTTGCCAAGGGAGTTGGGACTTCTCCGGTAGGCGCGATCCAACACAGAGGGAGCAGGCGCGATGACCGAGAGCCCCATCGAGGACTCCACCCCCGCAGCCGCCCCGCTGGTCGTGCTGGGCAACGTCAACAAGCACTACGGCGCGCTGCACGTGCTGCAGGACATCGACCTCAGGATCGCCCAGGGCGAGGTGGTCGTGGTGATCGGCCCCTCCGGCTCGGGCAAGTCCACGCTCTGCCGCACGATCAACCGGCTGGAGTCGATCGACTCCGGCACGATCACCATCGACGGCCGGCCGCTGCCCGCCGAGGGCAAGGAACTGGCCCGGCTGCGCGCCGAGGTCGGCATGGTGTTCCAGAGCTTCAACCTGTTCGCGCACAAGACCGTGCTGGAGAACGTGGTCATCGGCCAGGTGAAGGTGCGCAAGGTGCCCCGCCCGCAGGCCGAGAAGACCGCCCGCGAACTGCTGGAGCGCGTCGGGGTCGGCGCCCAGGCGAACAAGTACCCGGCCCAGCTCTCCGGCGGGCAGCAGCAGCGCGTGGCGATCGCCCGGGCGCTGGCGATGAAGCCCAAGGTGATGCTCTTCGACGAGCCCACCTCGGCGCTCGACCCGGAGATGGTCAACGAGGTGCTGGAGGTCATGCGCCAACTGGCCGCGGACGGCATGACGATGGTCGTGGTCACCCACGAGATGGGCTTCGCCCGCTCCGCCGCCAACCGCGTGCTGTTCATGGCCGACGGCAGGATCGTCGAGCAGAACACCCCCGACGCCTTCTTCACCGCGCCGCGTTCGGACCGCGCCAAGGACTTCCTCTCGAAGATCCTGCACCACTGACGCTTCGAGACCACGCGGGCCGTCTCCGGCAACGGTGCCGACCGGCCCTGCCCGTGCACGACTTCCAGACGCCAGAGCCCGGTTGACGCCGCGGCCCAGCCCCAGGAGAACAGCCCTCATGAGGACTTCCCGCACCCTCGCCGTCGTGCTCTGTGCCGTCGCGCTCACCGCCACCGCCGCCTGCGGCAAGGACGGCACCCCCGGCGCCGCCGCGACCTCCGGCAACGCCCCCAAGCTCCCGGCCTACACCGTCAAGGCCGACGCCAAGATCGACTCCTCGATCATCACCGAGGCCAGGAAGCGCGGCCAGCTGATCATCGGCGCCAAGGCCGACCAGCCGAACCTGGGCTGGGAGGACGTCGCCACCGGCGACCGCAGCGGCTTCGACATCGAGGTCGCCAAGATGATCGCCGCCGACCTCGGCTTCACCCCGCAGCAGATCAAGTGGCAGACCCTGGTCTCCTCGCAGCGCGAGCCGGCCATCGCCAAGGGCCAGATCGACTTCTACGTCGGCACCTACAGCATCAACGACGAGCGCAAGAAGTCCGTCTCCTTCGCCGGCCCGTACTACATCGCCGGCCAGGACCTGCTGGTGAAGCAGGACAACACCTCGATCACCGGCCCGGAGAGCGTGGGCGGCAAGAACGTCTGCACCGCCACCGGCTCGACCTCGATCAAGAACATCCAGCAGTACAACCCGAAGATCACGCAGTTCGACACCTACTCGGCCTGCGTCGAGAAGCTCATCTCCGGCGAGGTCGACGCCGTCACCACCGACGACGCCATCCTCAAGGGCTACGCCTCCAAGTACGCCGGCAAGCTCAAGGTCGTCGGCAAGCCCTTCACCAAGGAGAACTACGGCGTCGGCCTCAGCAAGGACGACTCCGTCCTGCGCAACGCCATCAGCGACGCCCTGAAGGCCCACGAGGACAACGGCGACTGGAAGAAGGCCTACGACGCCACCCTGGGCGCCTCCGGCTCCCCCGCGCCCGACGTCCCGGCCCTCGACCGCTACTGATCCGCCCGCCGCACGACACCCCTGAACGTTATTGAGAGGAGGGCCGCCGAATGGGGTTCCTGTTCGAGGACGACAACTTCGCGTTGTTCCGCGACGGCTTCCTGCAGACGATCGAGCTGAGCGCGCTCAGCGCTCTGCTCGCCCTGCTGCTGGGCACCCTGCTGGCGGCCTTCCGGGTCTCCCCGGTGCCGGTCCTGCGCGCCTTCGGCACCACCTGGGTGACGCTCTTCCGCAACACCCCGCTGACCCTGCTGTTCTTCGCCGTCACCTTCGGCCTGCCGCCGCTCGGCGTGCACTTCAGCCACCTGGTCTTCGCGGTGCTGGCGCTCGGCGCGTACACCGCCTCGTTCGTCTGCGAGGTGATCCGCTCCGGCATCAACACCGTGCCGCTCGGCCAGGCGGAGGCCGCCCGCAGCCTCGGCATGACCTTCGGCCAGACCCTCACCCTGGTCATCCTGCCGCAGGCCGCCCGCACCGTCCTGGCCCCGATGAGCAGCGTGTTCATCGCCCTGCCGAGGAACTCGGCGATCGCCGGCGCGTTCAGCGTCGCCGAGCTGTACAGCTCCCAGCAGACCTTCTCCGAGCGCGGCTACCCGATCTTCGCGATCTTCTTCTGGGTGGCCTGCGCCTACCTGCTGATCAGCGCGACGGTCGCCACGTTCTTCCGCTTCCTGGAATCCCGACTGGCGGTGGCCCGATGAGCGAGCGCACGAGCCTGTTCAAGCGCCCTGCGGCAGCCGGCGTCCTCTACGACACCCCCGGCCCGAAGGCCCGCGCCCGGTACCGGCTGTTCGGCGTCCTCTCCCTGCTCGGCGTCGCCGGACTGCTCTGGTACGTCTTCACCGCGCTCGCCGACAACGGCCAGTTCGACGCGCGGATGTGGGACGCGTTCCAGTACACCGCCGTCCAGCAGATGATCGTGGACGGCCTGGTCTCCACCCTCAAGGCCTTCGGCCTGGCGGCCGTGTTCTCGCTCGCGCTGGGCGCGCTGCTCGCCGCCGGCCAGCTCTCCGACCACCGGCCGGTCCGCTGGCTCTGCGCCGCCGTCGTCCAGTTCTTCCGGGCGATGCCGCTGCTGATCCTGATCGTCGCGCTCTACTACTCCTTCTTCGCCAAGAACCCGATGTGGGCGCTGGTGCTCGGCCTCACCCTCTACAACGGCGCGGTCCAGGCCGAGATCATCCGCAGCGGCGTCAACGCCGTCCCGCGCGGCCAGGGCGAGGCGGCGTACGCCCTGGGGATGCGCAAGACCCAGGTCATGTCCGGCATTCTGGTGCCGCAGGCCGTCCGCTCGATGCTCCCGTCGATGATCGGCCAGCTGGTCGTCACCCTCAAGGACACCTCGCTCGGCTACATCATCACCTACAACGAGCTGCTGTTCATGGGCAAGAAGATCGCCAGCCAGCCGATCAACGACGCCGGCTTCCCCTACATCCCCGTGGTGATCGTGATCGGCCCGATCTACATCGCCATGTGCCTGCTGCTGACCGCGCTCGCGCGATGGATCGAAGCACGCGGCCGTCGCGGCGCGAACCGGCGCACTTCAGCTGCTGCTTGACGGACACGCAGGCGAACTGTTGCATTGCTCTTCGTGACACCTCCCGGGAGCATCCACGCGGCATATGCGGCAGCGGTAACTGACGCCGGCCGATCGGCCGGCTCGTGCCCGGAGGTCCCCTCATGGACCCGGTGATCGTGGTCGGGGCCGGACCGGTCGGTCTGGCCCTGGCCCTCGCCCTCGCCCGGCACGAGGTGCCGACCATCGTCCTGGACGAGGGCTCCGGGCTCTGCCCCGAAGGCCCCCGCAGCCTCGTCCTCGGCGCCGACGCCACCGCCTTCCTGACCCGGATCGGATACCCGCAGGCCGTCTCGGACTCCGCCCTGTGGGAGTCCTTCGCCATCTGGCGGCGCCGCCAGGAAGTGCTGCGGATCGACCTCGCCGACTCACCCGCCTTCCACCTCCCCCAGCACCGCCTCCAGCGCGGCCTGCGCGACGCCCTGACCGGCACCCCGCTGATCAGGCTGGTCCCGCTCAGCCGGGTCGTCGAACTCGAACAGGACCGGGACGGCGTCAGCATCCGCACCACGGGCACCCAGGACGGCTCCACCACCTGGTGGCGCGGCAGCCACCTGGTCGGCTGCGACGGCGCCAGATCCGCCGTCCGCAAGCTCCTGAAGATCCGCTTCCCCGGCCGCCCCGCGGTCGACCGCAACGCCATCGCCACCGTCCGGGTCGACCTGCCCTTCGACGGCGCCCGGCTGCACCGCGAACCCCCGTGGCGCGGCGACCGCGAGGCCTCCGCCCGTCCGCTGCCGGACGGCGTCTGGCGGCTCGACTGGCGCCTGCCCCCCGGCCGCCCCGCCCCCACCGAGCCGGTCGACCCGCACGCCACCTGGCCCGGCATCGTCACCGGCGACACCCTGCTCACCCGGGTCACCGCCACCCTCACCGGCTGGTGCGGCGAACTGCCCCGCTTCGAACTGCTCGCCGCCGCCGACCACACCGCCCAGCAGCGCCTCGCCGCCCGGTTCCGGGTCGGCCGCTGCTTCCTGGCCGGCGACGCCGCCCACCTGCACGGCGCCCTCGGCATGCAGAACCTCGCGGACGGGCTGCGCGACGCCGACAACCTCGCCTGGCGGCTCGCCCTCGCCTGGCACCTCCACTCCGGCGGCCCGCAGCCCGGCGGCTCGCTGCTGGACGGCTACGAGGCCGAGCGGCGCGGCGCGGTCGGCGCCCGGCTGCGCGCCGTCGACCAGTCCATGCCGCTGCTGCGCCCACTGCGCGGCTGGCAGCAGACCCGGCGCTCGCTGCTCGTCGGCGGCTTCCGCAAGCACGCCCCGCTGCTCGCCGACGGCCAGCTCGGCACCGGCCGCTTCGGCGGCGCTCCCGCCTACCCGGCGGCACCCTCCGGCGTCCCCGGGCGGGTTCCGGTGCAGCGCGGCTCGCGCGGCGTCACCTCGCTCAGCGAGCTGCTGCCCGCCACCGCCCCCGGCGTGCTCGTCCCGGACCTGCCGGTGCTCGCCGCCGACGGCACCCCCGACCACCTGCACGCCCGCCTCGGCGCCACCTTCCTGCTGCTGCTGGTCGCACCCGGCACCGCCGTCTGGTCGTCCGAGCACTGGCTCGGCGCGGGCCTGATGCCCCGGCTCGCCGAGGTCGCGGCCGCCCTGCCGGTGCCCGCCGAGGTCCTGGTCACCGAGGACTACCCGGGCGCCGGCCCGCACACCGTCCTGCTGATCCGCCCCGACGGCCACCTCGTCGGCGTCACCCAGGGCGCCGCCGCCGAGGACCTCCTCGCCCTGGCCGACCGCGCCCGCGGCGGCCCGGCCACCCTCGACCCGGCCCCCGACCCCACCCCCGAGGCCGCAGCCGACCCCGCCGGCCGGCACGAGCCGCAGCAAGTCGACACCCCGAGCTAACGCCGCAGACCCTCCGGGCGGCTTCACGCGCGGCCCCGTCACCGGATCGGTCGTCGTGCCCTCTTCGCGGTGCTCATGCTCGCAGGGGTCAGGCAACAGTGACGACTTGACCTGATCCGCGCCAGGAGGCGTCCGGAACCGCCGCTACTCCCCCTCGGCGTCCCACAGTTCGCTCGTCTCCTCCGCCAGCACATCGCGCACCACCCGGAACGCCAGCCCCTCGGAGTACCCGCGCCGGGCCAGCATCCCGACCAGCCGCCGCATGCGGACCTGCGGATCCAGCCCCCGGGTGGACCGCAGCTTGCGCTCGACGAGCGCCCGGGCCGCGTCCGTCTCGTCGTCGTAGTCCAGCTGGGAGACAGCCTGCTCGACCAGGTCGGCGGCCACCCCCTTGGTGCGCAGCTCCTGGGCCAGCGCCCGTCGGGACAGGCCCCGGACGGCGTGTCGGGACTCCACCCAGGCCGCGGCGAAGGCCGCGTCGTCGATCAGCCCGACCTCTTCCAGCCGGGTGAGCACCTCCTCGGCGACCTCGTCCGGGATCTCCCGCTTGCGCAGGGCATCGGCGAGCTGCTTGCGGGACTTGGCGGCGCCGGTCAGCAGCCGCAGGCAGATGTCCCGGGCGTGGCTCTGAGGATCGGCCGGCTCCTCGGCCCGCTTTCGGGAGCCGCGGCCGGCCCGGTCGCTCGCGCCGGGCGGGACCTCACTGGCCAGCCCCTCGCCGTACTGCCCTTCTCCGGACAGCCCGTCAGCGGTACGCCCGCCTCGGGCACGGCCCCAGCGCGCACCGGGGCGGGGGGTCGAGGCGGCCACACCCCCGTGACCGGCCGCCTCGTCCGCGCTCCGCCCGCGCTTCGCGGGCACCGGTGCGGAAGCGGGCACACCCGCTTCCCACTCCTCGGCTGCCACGGTCGAGCGCCGCCGTCGGCGGCCGGTGGGCAGCTCGGAGGCGGAGACCAGCCCGAGCGCGTCGACCGAGGGCTCCGCCGGCCCCGGCCCGGGCGCCGCGCCGCGCACCGCCCGGGCTGGCGCCCGGTCGAACTCCGGCTCCTGGCCGGATGTCCACTGCGGGGCGGACGGGCGCTCCCGCCGCCCCCGGCGCGGCCGCGACGGCGAAGGAGGCTCCGGCGCCGGCTCCTCCGCGGCCGCGGCGAACCAGTCCGGCGGCCCGAAGTCGTCGTCCTCCGGGCCCGCCGGGCCGCCGCCCATCGTGTCGTCCTGCGTCAACGGCTCAGGCCTTGGCCGCCGCCGTCTTCTTCGCCGCAGCCGTCTTGGCGACGGTCGCGGTGATCGGCTTGGCCGCGCCGTCGTCGGCGGCTGCGGCGTCCGCCTCGCCCTCGGCCGGCTCCTCGACCTTCGGGCCGATGCCGAGCTTGCCCTTGATCTTCCGCTCGATCTCGTCGGCGAGCTGCGGGTTGTCCCGCAGGAAGTTGCGGGCGTTCTCCTTGCCCTGGCCGAGCTGGTCGCCCTCGTAGGTGTACCAGGCGCCGGACTTGCGGATGAAGCCGTGCTCGACGCCCATGTCGATCAGGCCGCCCTCGCGGCTGATGCCCACGCCGTAGAGGATGTCGAACTCGGCCTGCTTGAACGGCGCGGCGACCTTGTTCTTGACCACCTTGACGCGAGTGCGGTTGCCGACCGCCTCGGTGCCGTCCTTCAGGGTCTCGATCCGGCGAATGTCCAGGCGGACCGAGGCGTAGAACTTCAGCGCCCGGCCACCGGTCGTGGTCTCCGGCGAGCCGAACATCACACCGATCTTCTCGCGCAGCTGGTTGATGAAGATCGCGGTGGTGTTCGACTGGTTCAGCGCACCGGCGATCTTGCGCAGCGCCTGGCTCATCAGCCGGGCCTGCAGACCGACGTGCGAGTCGCCCATCTCGCCCTCGATCTCGGCGCGCGGGACGAGCGCGGCGACCGAGTCGATGATCACCAGGTCGATCGCGCCGGAGCGGATCAGCATGTCGGTGATCTCCAGCGCCTGCTCACCGGTGTCCGGCTGGCTGATCAGCAGGGCGTCGGTGTCCACGCCGAGCTTCTTGGCGTACTCCGGGTCGAGCGCGTGCTCCGCGTCGACGAAGGCGACCGTGCCGCCGGCCTTCTGGGCGTTGGCCGCCAGGTGCAGGGTCAGGGTGGTCTTGCCGGAGGACTCCGGGCCGTAGATCTCGACCACCCTGCCGCGCGGGATGCCACCGACCCCGAGGGCCACATCCAGGGCGGTGGACCCGGTGGAGATCACCTCGATGGGCTCGTTGGCCCTCTCGCCCAAGCGCATCACCGAGCCCTTGCCGAACTGCCGCTCGATCTGGGCGAGCGCCGTCTCAAGGGCCTTCTCGCGGTCCGTACCTGCCATGGCTTTTTCCCTCGGGTTCTGTGCTGTGCGCTTCATCGTCATCGACGCTAGCGCGTCCCACTGACAAACGAGTCCTACCGGGCTCGTCCTGTGGAAAACTCCTCGCCGGAGAGTACAAAGAACATCTGTTCGATTCAAGCGTCGCCCGTCCGCGCCCCGTCCGGCCCCAGGCCCCCTCCCCTCTGCCGCCCCCTCCTCAGTTCCCGTCCCCGCCGACCATCCGCCGCAGCCGCCGCGCCGCCTCCCGCCGCAGCTCCCGCCGGGCCCGCCGCTGCTCGCCCCGGTCGATCCGCGGATCGGTGGCCACCTCGTACCGCCGCACGTACGTCCCGACGAAGCCCTGCAGGGTCGCCGCCGCCGGGATCGCGATCAGCGCGCCGACCGCCCCGAGCAGTGCCGCGCCCGCGATCACCGAGCCGAAGGCCACCGCCGGGTGCACGTCCACCGTCCGCGCGGTGATCCTCGGATGCAGCAGGTAGTTCTCGACCTGCTGGTAGACCACCACGAAGACCAGCACCCAGAGCGCCTCCACCGGCTGCACGGTCAGCGCCACCAGCACTGGCAGCGCCCCGGCCAGGTACGTCCCGATGGTCGGCACGAACTGCGACATGACGCCGACCCAGACCGCCAGCGCCGCCGAGTACGGCAGGCCCAGCAGCTCGAACATCACCCAGTGCCCGGCGGCCGACGCCACCGCGAGCAGTGCCCGGGAGTAGAGGTAGCCGCCGGTCTTGGCGAGCGCGATCTCCCAGGCCCGCAGGACCTCGGCCTGCTTGGCGGGCGGCAGCAGCGAGCAGACCGTCCGGCGCACCCGCGGGCCCTCGGCGGTGAAGTAGAAGGTGAACAGTCCGACCGTGAAGGCCTGGAAGAGCCCGCCGATCACGGTGGAGGAGACACCCCAGACGTTGTCGGCGGCCTGCTGGGCGTAGTTCTCGATGGTGCCGGAGTCCTTGAGCAGCTTCTTCTGCAGCTCGCCGAGCGACAGGTCCTGGTGGAAGGTCCGGTTGATCCAGCCGATCAGGTTGTCGACCAGGTGCGGCAGGTCCCCGGCGATCTTCGCCACCTGGTCGACAAGCAGCGTGCCGAGCGCCGCGAGGAAGCCCAGCACCGCGACGCCGACCGCGACGAACACCAGGAAGGTGCCGACCCCCCGGCGCACTCCGCGCGCCGCCATCCGGTCCACGGCCGGCTCCAGGGCGAGCGAGAGGAAGAACGCCACCAGCAGCATCACGAACAGGTCGATCAGCTGCCGGAAGGCCCAGTCGGCGAGTTGGAACAGCCCGACCAGCACCAGGAACAGCACCATCGCCCGGGGCAGCCAGCGCGGCATCCCGCCACCCCACAGGACGCCGCCCCCGCCCGGCGCGTCGTGGGCCCGCTTGTCGTCGGCCCGCGTCTCGTCGGTCCGCGCACCGTCACCGTCGGCGGCCTGCGCCGCCCTGTCCGCATTCGCCTGCTCTGCGCTGCTCGCCACCCGGACAGTCTGTCCCATTCAACGGGGACGCCCTCAGTCGACTCGGCACCGGCACCAGGACCGGCTCCGGCACGGGCACCGGCACTCAGCGCAGCAGCGTCGAGACCCCCTGGGTCTCACAGACCACGCGCCAGACGTCCTTGGCCTCCCAGCCCGCCTCCAGCGCCTGCCGCACCGTCCGCCCGCCCAGCTCGGCCATCACGTGGTCGGTCGCGAACGACTCCGCGTAGGACTCGCCGAAATGCGCGTACATCCGTCGCCAGAACTCCGTCAGCCTCATGGTTCAAGTATCCCGGACGGCACACCGGCGTCCCGGAACCGCTGACGTCCCGGACGACGGCCGCTCAGTGCGGCAGCACCAGGAGCCCCGCCCCGAGGTACTGCCGGTCCCCGCAGGCGCGGGGCCCCGGCGGGCAGCCGGCCGCGGCCGTGTTCGCGAGCAGCGCCGCCAGCCCGTCCGAGTCGAGGTCCGGGTGCAGCGCCGCCGCCACCGCGACCGCGCCGGTCACGTGCGCGGCCGCCATCGACGTGCCGGCGAGCGCCGCGTACTGGCCGCCGGGCCAGTCCGAGACGACCGCGTTCTGCGACCCGCCGTCCGGGTCGCCGCCGGGGGCGGCGAGCGAGACCCGGCCGCGCCCGTAGTTGGAGTACGCGGACGGGTGGCCGTCCCGGTTGACCGCGGTGACGGTGACGACGCGGGGCAGTTCGCCGGGCAGCCTGACGCACTCGGTGCCCAGGTAGCGGGTGCTCGGCGGACCGGAGACCCGGTCGTTGGGGCTGCGTTCGTCGGTCCGGGCGGCGGTGAGGTCCTGTCCGTCGTTGCCCGCCGAGGCGACCACCACCGCGCCCTTGCGCCGGGCGTAGCCGGCGGCCCGGTCGACGGCGGCGATCAGCGCGGCCTGGTCCCGGTCCTCGGGGCAGTTGTACTTCCACGGGTCGGCGAAGTAGCTGTTGTTGACGGCTTTGGCGCCGTGGTCGGCCGCCCAGATCAAGCCGCAGACGATGTTCTCGGCGTAGTACTGCCCGAGCGGGCCGAGCAGCCGGACGGCGGCGATCCGCACGCCCGGCGCGACTCCGGTGACGCCGCGGCCGTCCCGGGCGGCGCCGATGATCCCGGCGACGTGGGTGCCGTGGCCGCTCTCGCCCACTCCGGGGTCGGGCCGCCAGGCGCCGGTCCGGGCGTCGGGCCGGCCGTCGGCACAGGAGGCGGAGGCTTTCGGGTCGACGGCGCTGCGCAGGTCGGGGTGGGTGTCGTCCACCCCGGAGTCCAGCACCGCGACCAGCACCCTGTGCAGTGCCTCGGGGCCCGGTACGGCGCCCGCGGGGGCGCCCGCGGGGCTGCTCGCGGTGCTGCTCGCGGGCGCGCCGGTCGGTGCCGGGGAGGCGTCGCCGGCCCGGGCCGCGGTGGCGCCGAGCATGGCGAGGTTCCAGGCGCCGCCCTCGGCCGGGTCGGGCACGGTGGAGGTCTCGCCGTCCGCTCGGTCGCCGTCCGCCCGGTCGGTGCCGGCGCTGTCCGCGCCGGCGGCCGCGGGCCCGCTGCGCGGCGCGCCCGCCGTGAAGTCCCCGGCTCCCTCCACCACGCGGGGCGGCGCCACGACCGGCGCGGTCCGGGTCGCGCCGGCGGCGGCGATGCCGGGCCGGGCCCGCACCTTGTCGGCGAATCCTCCGGTGGCGTAGGCGAGGACGGCCCCGATCTGCGGGTACTCCTGCACCACGTGTCCGCCCGCGGCCCGGCTCACGGCCGCGGCCCGGTCCGCGCCGGAGGCGTCCTCCCGCTCGGCGAGCACCAGGTAGCTGAGGTAGGCGCGCCCGGGCCCGGAGACGTAGGGGACGGCGCCGCCCACGACGAGGGCCGTGAGCAGCATCGCGAGCAGTGCCCGGGCGGGGCCGCGGACGCGGCGGCGCCGGGCGGCGCGGGCGGCCCTGCGCGACGGGTCCTGCGCCATCGCACGGCCTCCGCTCGTCGGTCCGGTGGTTCACGGGTGGATCATGCTCCCGAATCATCACCATATGAGCGGATTGTCGTTTCTGCTCCCCGGCTTACACCCCCCACATGCAGCGGCATCCCACACCCCAGAAAGCACCCGCACCCCGCACGGCCACACGCCCGGATGTCAGTCCCACCCGGCACCATGGGGGCATGGCGCCCCGACACCCGATCCCGCCCGACGGCCCCCCACCGGCCGGCGACCCCCTGGCCGGCTTCGCCCCGGCCACCCGGGCCTGGTTCACCGGTGCCTTCTCCGCCCCCACCAGCGCCCAGGCCGAAGCCTGGCGCGCCATCGGGCGGGAGACGGACGTCCTGGTGGTCGCCCCCACCGGCTCCGGCAAGACGCTCGCCGCCTTCCTCTCCGCCCTCGACCGGCTCAGCAGCACCCCGCCGCCGGCCGAGCCCAAGCACCGCTGCCGGGTCCTCTACGTCTCGCCGCTCAAGGCCCTCGCGGTCGACGTCGAACGGAACCTGCGCGCCCCGCTGACCGGCCTGCGCCAGGCCGCCGTCCGGCTCGGGCTGCCCGAGCCGGAGGTCCAGGTCGCCATCCGCTCCGGTGACACCCCGGCCGCCGACCGCCGCCGCTTCGCGACCCACCCGCCGGACATCCTGATCACCACCCCCGAGTCGCTGTTCCTGCTGCTCACCTCCGCCTCCCGGGAGGCGCTGCGCGGGGTGGACACGGTGATCCTGGACGAGGTGCACGCGGTCGCCGGCACCAAGCGCGGCGCCCACCTCGCCCTCACCCTGGAGCGGCTGGACGAGTTGCTGGAGCGCCCGGCCCGGCGGATCGGCCTGTCCGCGACGGTGCGCCCGGTCGAGGAGGTGGCCCGGTTCCTCAGTCCGCGGCGCGGCGCCGCGGTGGTCCAGCCGCCCGCCGCCAAGGACTTCGACCTCTCGGTGGTCGTCCCCGTCCCCGATCTGGACGACCTGCCCGCCGCCCCGGCCGCCGGCGGCGCCGCCGGCAGCGACGCGCAGCGCCAGGCCTCGATCTGGCCGCACGTCGAGGAGCGGATCGTCGACCTGGTCGAGGCACACCGCTCGACGATCGTGTTCGCCAACTCCCGCCGCCTGGCCGAGCGCCTGTGCAACCGGCTGAACGAGATCGCCTACGAGCGCGCCACCGGCACCGCCGTCCCCGAGGCGCACGCCCCGGCCGAGCTGATGGGCGGGTCGGGCGCGACCAGGGGCGCTCCCGCGGTCATCGCCCGGGCCCACCACGGCTCCGTCTCCAAGGAGCAGCGCTCGCTGGTCGAGGAGGAGTTGAAGGCCGGCCGGCTGCCCGCCGTGGTCGCCACCTCCAGCCTGGAGCTGGGCATCGACATGGGCGCCGTCGACCTGGTCGTCCAGGTCGAGTCCCCGCCCTCGGTCGCCTCCGGTCTGCAGCGGGTCGGCCGGGCGGGCCACCAGGTCGGCGCGGTCTCCACCGGTGTCTTCTTCCCCAAGTACCGGGGCGACCTCGTGCAGTCCGCCGTGGTCACCGAGCGGATGCGGACGGGTCGGATCGAGGCCCTGCGCATCCCGCGCAACCCGCTGGACGTGCTCGCCCAGCAGCTGGTCGCGATGACGGCCCTGGACGTCTGGCCGGTGGACGAACTGCTCACCGTGGTCCGCCGCGCCGCGCCGTTCGCCACCCTCCCGCAGTCCGCCTTCGACGCCGTGCTCGACATGCTGGCCGGCCGCTACCCCTCGGACGCCTTCGCCGAGCTGCGCCCCCGCATCGTCTGGGACCGGGTGGCCGGCACGGTGACCGGCCGCCCCGGCGCCCAGCGCCTGGCCGTGACCTCCGGCGGCACCATCCCCGACCGCGGCCTGTTCGGCGTCTTCATCGCCGGCAGTGCCGGGTCCGATCCGAAGTCGGGCAAGCCGGGCGGCGGGCGGCGGGTGGGCGAGCTCGACGAGGAGATGGTCTACGAGTCCCGCGTGGGCGACGTGTTCACCCTGGGCACCACCTCCTGGCGGATCGAGGAGATCACCCACGACAAGGTGCTGGTCACCCCGGCCCCCGGCGTCCCCGGCCGGCTCCCGTTCTGGAAGGGCGACACCCTTGGCCGTCCGCTCGAACTCGGCCGCGCCCTCGGCGCGTTCACCCGCGAGCTGGGCGCGCTGACGCCGGAGGCCGCCACCGAGCGCCTCCAGCGGGCCGGGCTGGACGACTGGGCCGCCGCCAACCTGCTCGACTACCTCGCCGAGCAGCGCGCCGCCTGCGGCCACCTCCCGGACGACCGCACCATCGTGGTCGAGCGCTTCCGGGACGAGCTCGGCGACTGGCGGATCGTCATCCACTCCCCCTTCGGCGCCCAGGTGCACGCCCCCTGGGCGCTCGCCCTCGGCGCCCGGCTGCGCGAGAAGCACGGCCTGGACCCGCAGGTCATGCACGCCGACGACGGCATCGTGCTCCGCCTCCCGGACGCGGACCTGCTGGACTTCCCTTCGGAACAGGCGAGTTCGGCTCCGGACGAGGCCCCGGTCGGCGCCGACGCCGCCCTGTTCGACCCCGGCGAGATCGAGCAGCTGGTCACCGACCAGGTCGGCGGCTCCGCCCTGTTCGCCTCCCGCTTCCGCGAGTGCGCCGGCCGCGCCCTGCTGCTCCCCCGCCGCAACCCCGGCCGCCGCACCCCGCTCTGGCAGCAGCGCCAGCGCGCCGCCCAACTACTCGAAGTCGCCTCCGAGTACGGCTCGTTCCCGATCGTGCTGGAGGCCGTCCGGGAGTGCCTGCAGGACGTCTTCGACGTGCCCGGCCTGGTCGAGCTGATGGCGGACCTGGAATCCCGCGCCGTCCGCCTCGTCGAGGTCACCACCTCCGAGCCGTCGCCCTTCGCCCGTTCACTGCTCTTCGGCTACGTCGCCCAGTTCCTCTACGAGGGCGACTCCCCGCTGGCCGAGCGCCGCGCCGCCGCCCTCTCGCTCGACTCCCGGCTGCTGTCCGAGCTCCTCGGCCAGGCCGAGCTGAGCGAACTGCTCGATCCGCAGGTCCTCATCGAGCTGGAGGCCGAACTCCAGCGCCTCACCCCCGAGCGCCGGATCAAGGACGCCGAGGGCGTCGCGGACGCCCTGCGCCTGCTCGGCCCGCTCGCCGAGGCCGAGTTGACCGCTCGCGGCGCCGAGCCGCTGTGGGCCCTGGAGCTGGAGGCCGCCCGCCGGGTGATCCAGGTCCGGATCGCCGGCGAGCGGCGCTGGGCCTCGATCGAGGACTCCGGACGGCTGCGCGACGCACTCGGCACCCCGCTGCCGGTCGGCGTCCCCGAGGCCTTCACCGAGCCGGTCAAGGACCCCCTGGGGGACCTGATCGCCCGCCACGCCCGTACCCACGGCCCGTTCACGGCCGCCGAGGCCGCCGCCCGCTTCGGTCTCGGCACCGCCGTGGTCGCCGGCACCCTGCACCGCCTGACCGCCGCCGGCCGCCTGGTCCAGGGCCAGTTCCGGCCCGCCGAGAGCCACACCGCGTCCGAGTGGTGCGACGCCGAGGTGCTGCGCCGGCTGCGCCGCCGCTCGCTGGCGGCCCTGCGCCAGGAGGTCGAGCCGGTGCCGCCGCGCGCCCTGGCCGCCTTCCTCCCGCAGTGGCAGCACGTGGCCGGCCACCGGCTGCGCGGCCCGGACGGCATGCTCCGGGTGGTCGAGCAGCTGCAGGGCACCGCCCTGCCAGCCTCCGCCCTGGAGAAGCTGGTCCTCCCGGCCCGGCTCGCCGACTACTCCCCCGGCCTGCTGGACGAGTTGACGGCGGCCGGCGAGATCGGCTGGTGCGGGGCCGGCGCGCTGGCCGGCAAGGACGGCTGGATCAGCCTGCACCTCACCGAGAACGCCCACCTGCTGCGCCCCGAGCCCGTCCCACCCGCGCTCACCCCGCTGCACAGCGCCCTGATGGCCGCGCTGGCCGGCGGCTACGGCCTGTTCTTCCGCCAACTCGTCCAGCAGCTCCCGGAGGAGACGCCGGAGCCAGAGGTCGTCGCGGCCCTGTGGGATCTGGTCTGGGCCGGCTACGTCACCAATGACACGCTCGCCCCGCTGCGCGCCCTGCTCGGCTCCGGCCGGACGGCGGGCGCCACCGCCCACCGCGCGCCCCGGGCCACCCCGCGCGGCCGCTACGGCGGCGCCGGCCGTCCGTTCGGCCGGGTCGGCGGCGCCCTGCGCAGCGGCCCGCCGACGGTGGCCGGGCGCTGGTCGCTGCTGCCCGCCTTCGCCGGCGACCCGACGGTCCGGGCCACGGCCCGGGCGCAGAGCCTGCTGGACCGCCACGGCCTGCTCACCCGGGGCACGGTGGTGGCCGAGCGGGTGCCCGGCGGCTTCGCCGGGGTGTACCGGGTGCTCGCCGCGATGGAGGAGCGCGGCCGGGCCCGCCGGGGCTACTTCGTCGAGGGCCTCGGCGGCGCCCAGTTCGCCATGGAGGGCGCGGCTGACCGGCTGCGTTCGGTCAACGGCCGGCTGGAGCGGTCCCGGGCCGCCGGGTGGTCCTCCGCCCCGGCCACCGAGCCGCCGCAGGCGCTGGTGCTGGCCGCCGCCGACCCGGCGAACGCCTACGGCGCCGCCCTGCCCTGGCCGGAGCCGCCCGCCGTGCCCGGCGGCAAGGAGTCCACGGCGCACCGGCCGGGCCGCAAGGCGGGTGCCTTGGTGGTCCTGGTCGACGGCGAGTTGGCGCTGTACGTCGAGCGCGGCGGCAAGTCCCTGCTGGCCTGGCCGGAGGACGAGGGGGCCCGGGCGCTCGCGGCGGGCGCGCTGGCCGCGGCCGTCCGGGAGGGCGCGCTCGGCAGCGTCACGGTGGAGCGGGCCAACGGCGAGCCCGCCCTCGGCTCGGCCCTCGGCCGCGCCCTGGAGGAGGCCGGCTTCCACGCCACCCCGCGCGGGCTCCGCCTGCGTCCCTGAGCCGGGGCGCGGGAACGCCGGAGGCCGCGGGGTCCAGGACCCCGCGGCCTCCTGCCACGTCGAATCACCCGATCGGTGGCGGCTGTGCCTCCACCGGTCGTACCGTCTCCTCGCGCCGGCGCCGGTTCGGTCCGGTCGCGTTCCGGTCCGCGTGGACCGGGATGAGACCGAGCCCCCAGCCTCCGGCCGCGAGCAGCCCCAGCGCCGCACCGTCGACCGGCTGCCCCCGGACGATCAGGAGCCAGCAGGCGAGTCCGGCCGCCACCGCCGCCAGGATCCACCGCACCGGACGTCGTTTCCTGGGCAACAGTCGCGCCCGCGCCCGTATTCGGGCCGACGGGCGCATCCGCGCTTCTTTCCGCACGACCGCCCTCCCTTCGCTCGCCCCGGGCAGGGATGCCCGGGAGTCGAGGCCGGGTTCAGGCGGCGACCACGTCCATCGCGGCGGCCTTGGGCGACATGTTCGCCCGGTCGGTGCCGGGGGCGGGCAGCGGAACCGGTTCGAGTACCGGCCTCAGCAGATCACCTTCGGAGAGGGTGGCCATCGCCGCAAGTTCGGCGAGCGACAGTTCGTCGCTGACCTCGCGCATGACCTCGGACATCCGGACGTCGAGTGCGTCGCAGATGGCGGAGAGCAGCTCCGAGGAGGCCTCCTTCTGTCCCCGCTCGACCTCGGAGAGGTATCCGAGCGAAACCCTGGCTGCCGCCGACACCTCGCGGAGTGTGCGGCCCTGGCGCTGGCGCTGCCGACGCAGTACATCGCCCAGTAGGCGACGGAGCAGGATCATCGGTGCCTCCCTCCTCGGACTGCGGATCGAGATGTCACGCCCCCACCGTACCGCCTTGCCCGCTTCGCGTGCGGGGACCCTGGTCGTGTTCACTCTGGGCTGCAAGGCTGTCCCCCTCCTCGTTCCGGTGTCGTTCCCGGGTTCGCGGGCCCCTCGTGGTACCCGACGCGGGGCACCCGGCCCACCGTCACGCAACTCGTTCGCCACCTGGTTTCTGCCCAACCAGGCTGTTGGATGTAACACGATCCTCCAGCCGGGCCGTGCCCGGGTGCCAGATCGGCAGGTCTCGGTTCGGTGGAGATCCGCCGGAGCGGGCCCGTCAGCGTGCGAGACGGCCGACGAGCAGCTCCAGTGCGGCGGTCACCGCTCCGTGACGGATTGTGGCACGGCCTCCCGACAGCAGGGGCGAACTGACCAGAGTTCCCCCCGGACCGGCGACCGCCAGGTGTACGGTGCCCACCGGCTGCCCGTCCTGCGGCTCCGGACCGGCCACCCCGGTCGTCGCGAGCCCGTACGTGGCTCCCAGCAGCCCGCGCACTCCCTCGGCCATCTGCCGGGCCACGACGGGGTGGACCGGCCCGTGCACGTCCAGCAGGCCCTCGTCCACGCCGAGCACCGAGGCCTTCAGCTCGGTCGCGTACGCGGTGACGGAGCCCCGGAAGGTCGCGGACGCCCCGGGGACGTCCACCAGCGCGGCGGCCAGCAGCCCCCCGGTCAGCGACTCGGCGACGGCCAGTGTGCCGCCCTCGGCCCGGAGGGCGGCGTGCGCCCGCTCGGCCAACCGGTAGTCGTGCTCCGCCACCCTGGCTCCCCCGTTGTTCAGCGGCCCGCGCGGTCGGCGGTCCGTCCCTCGCGGCGCAGTCGCAGCGCCTGTCCGACGTAGTCCAGCGCGGTGCCGACGGTCAGCAGCACCGCCAGGCCCATCAGCACGGCCCGGCCGGTGGCCAGCCAGCCGGTCAGGGCCAGCACGTACATGCCGACCGCGGTGCCCTGGGTCAGCGTCTTGAGCTTGCCGCCGCGGCTGGCCGGGATGACCCCGTAGCGGATCACCCAGAACCGCATCAGGGTGATGCCCAGTTCGCGGGCCAGGATCACCGCGGTGACCCACCAGGGCAGGTCGCCGAGCACCGAGAGGCCGATCAGCGCCGAGCCCATGATCGCCTTGTCGGCGATCGGGTCGGCGATCTTCCCGAAGTCGGTGACCAGGCCCTTGCGGCGGGCCAGTTCGCCGTCGAACAGGTCGGTGATCATCGCGATGGCGAACGAGGCCCAGGCGACCGCGCGCCACTTGGGGTCGTGCCCGCCGCCGGCGAACAACAGCCACACGAAGACCGGCACCAGCAGCACCCGGGCCATCGTGAGCACGTTGGCGATGTTCCAGATCCCCGGGGTCGGCGGCACCGCGGCCGCCGGTCTGCCCGGGTGGGCCGCGGTCGGGGCGCCGGGCCCCTGGGTCATTCCCCGGCTCCCGGGGCCTGGCGGACCCGGACCTGCTCCAGCGCCTCGGCGACCAGGTCGACGCCCTCGCTGGCCACCACCTTGGCCCGCCAGAACTGCCCGACCTCGGGGGCGTCGACGCCTTCGAGGGTGGTCAGGCCGTCGGTCTCCGGGGCCTGGTGGGCGGCCCGGCCCTCGACCACGCCGTCCTCGATCGACTCGATCAGCACCACGACCTCGCTGCCGATCCGCTGCTCGGCCCGCTGGGCGCTCATCTCCTCGGCCAGCCGGCTCAGCCGGTCCAGCCGGTCGGCGATCACGTCCTCGGGCAGCTTGCCGTCGTAGGTCGCGGCCTCGGTGCCCTCCTCGTCGGAGTAGCCGAAGACGCCGATCGCGTCCAGCCCGGCGTGGGTGACGAAGCGCTCCAGTTCGGCGAAGTCCTCCTCGGTCTCGCCGGGGAAGCCGACGATGAAGTTGGACCGGGCGCCGGCCTGCGGGGCCTTGTCGCGGATGGTCTTCAGCAGCTCCAGGAACTGGTCGGTGGAGCCGAAGCGGCGCATCCGGCGCAGCACGGCGGGCGCCGAGTGCTGGAAGGACAGGTCGAAGTAGGGCGCGACGTCGGGGGTGCCGGTCATCGCGTCGATCAGCCCCGGGCGCATCTCGGCCGGCTGCAGGTAGGAGACCCGGACCCGCTCGACGCCGTCGATCGCGGCGATCTCGCCGAGCAGCGTCTCCAGCAGCCGGATGTCGCCCAGGTCCTTGCCGTACGAGGTGTTGTTCTCGCTGACCAGGACGATCTCGCGGACGCCCTGCTCGGCCAGCCACTGGGCCTCGTGCAGCACGTCGGAGGGTCGGCGGGAGATGAAGGAGCCGCGGAAGGCCGGGATGGCGCAGAAGGAGCAGCGCCGGTCGCAGCCGGAGGCGAGCTTGACGGAGGCGACCGGGTTGTCGTCCAGCCGCTTGCGCAGGGTGCGCGGGCCGGAGGCCGGGGCGAGGCCCTCGGGCAGGTCGGCGATCGGCTCGGCGGCGGCCTCGGCGCCGTGGCCGGGCAGCGCGACGGCTTCGGCGGCGGACTGCCGTTCGGCGGGGCTGATCGGCAGCAGCTTGCGGCGGTCGCGGGGGATGTGCGGGGCGTGGTGGCCGCCGGAGAGGATGGTCTGCAGGCGGTCGGAGATGTCGGCGTAGTCGTCGAAGCCGAGCACGCCGTCGGCTTCGGGGAGCGCGTCGGCGAGCTCCTTGCCGTACCGCTCGGCCATGCAGCCGACCGCGACGACGGCCTGGGTGCGGCTGTTCCCCTTGAGGTCGTTGGCCTCCAGCAGGGCGTCCACGGAGTCCTTCTTGGCGGCTTCGACGAAGCCGCAGGTGTTGACGACGGCGACGTCCGCTTCGGCGGCGTCGTCGACGAGCAACCAGCCGTCGGCTTCCAGTCGCCCGGCGAGTTCCTCGGAGTCCACCTCGTTGCGGGCGCATCCGAGCGTGACAAGGGCGACAGTACGGCGTTCAGGCATAGGCCCAAGATTAACGCGCGGCTTCCGGTGCCGTTCGCCCCGGAGGCCGCGCGCCTCGGATCAGCTGGTCGTGCCCGGCCCCACCAGGCCCTGTGGTCAGCCCGCCTGCGGGTCTCCGGGGGTGTACGTGACGTGCACCACCTGGCCGTCCTTGCCGAGGAGGCCGAGGTCCTTGCCGTTGACGTACGCGTGCACGGCCCCGCCGTTGCCCAGCACCAGCTTGATCTGCTTGGGGTCGGTGAAGGTCTGGTCCTGGCCGTCGCTGATGTTGTTCTGGAACAGCGACTTGCCGCTGCCGTCCATCGCCGAGACCCAGCTCGTGCCCTGGGCGACCAGCTTCACGGTGACCTTGTCGCCGGGGACGGCGGCGATCGCGGCGGCGCTCGGCGCGGGCGCCGGCGGCTGGACGGCGGGCGTGGCCGGCGGGGCGACGGAGCCGGTGCCGGAGCCGCTGGGCAGCGGCGCGCTGGCCGAGCCGGTGGAGCCGTGGCCGCCCTTGCCGCTGACCAGGTTGAAGCCGATCAGGGCGACCACCGCGACGATCGCGGCCATCATCGCCGCCGCCCAGTTCGGCCGGCCGCGGCTGGGCACCTTGATCGGGCCGCTGTCGATCAGCTGGGACGCCGGGTGCTTGGCGGCCGGCGGGCCGCCGTGCGCGGCGTCGTAGCGGGCGACCAGGGCGTCGCCGTCCACGCCGACGGCGCGGGCGATCAGGCGGATGTGCCCGCGGGCGTAGAAGTCGCCGCCGCAGCGGCCGAAGTCGTCCTCCTCGACGGCATGGACGATCGGCACCCGGACCCGGGTGGCGGTACTCACCTGGTCCACCGTGAGGCCCGCGTCGATCCGGGCGGCGGACAGCACCCGGCCGATGCTCGGGGCATCGGCCGACTGGGCCGCGTCGTCGGTCGGCTCGACGGACGACGGGGCGTTCTCGCGATCGGAGGACTTGCCGATGGTCACGGGGCACGCCTTTCGAGCGGATGGCCACCTGCTGGGGAACAGTCTAGGGGCGGGGGCGGATCGATTCTCAAGCGGAACGGGCCCGAATGCGCGCACCCGGCCCGAGCGGGGCCCGACACCTCAGCTGACCGGCCGTCAGCGGAGCCGCACAGCAGAGCGCAGAAGAGCTACGGAACAGCTCGGAAGAGCACGGAAGGACCCGGGCGTTCGCTTTCCGGCCTGTGACGCGCTGTACGGACGTTCGGTTCCCCGTGGCACGCCTACCCTCCCCCGAACGAGTGATGCCCGCCCGGGACGCGGGGCCGTCCGGCGCACGGCGCCGTCCGGAAGGCGCCGCCCCGTCAGCCCCGCAGGGTCACCAGCACCCCGTCGAGCTCGTCCGGCTTCACCAGGACGTCGCGGGCCTTCGAGCCCTCGCTGGGGCCGACGATCCCGCGCGACTCCATCAGGTCCATCAGCCGGCCCGCCTTGGCGAAGCCGACCCGGAGCTTGCGCTGGAGCATCGAGGTCGAGCCGAACTGGGTGGAGACGACCAGCTCGGCCGCCTGGATCAGCAGGTCCAGGTCGTCGCCGATCTCCTCGTCGATCTCCTTCTTCGGTCCGCCCCCGACCATCACGTCGTCCCGGTAGACGGCGCTCAGCTGGTCCTTGCAGTGCTGCACCACCCGGGCGATCTCCGCCTCGGTGACGAACCCGCCCTGCATGCGGATCGGCTTGCTGGCGCCCATCGGCAGGAAGAGCGCGTCGCCCTTGCCGATCAGCTTCTCCGCGCCGGGCTGGTCCAGGATGACCCGGGAGTCGGCCATCGCGGAGGTCGCGAAGGCCAGCCGGGACGGCACGTTGGCCTTGATCAGGCCGGTGACCACGTCCACCGAGGGCCGCTGGGTGGCGAGCACCAGGTGGATGCCGGCCGCGCGGGCCAGCTGGGTGATCCGGACCACCGAGTCCTCGACGTCCCGCGGCGCGACCATCATCAGGTCGGCCAGCTCGTCGACGATCACCAGCAGGTACGGGTACGGCCTCAGCTCCCGCTCGCTGCCCAGCGGCGGGGTGACCTTGCCGGCCCGCACCGCTGCGTTGAAGTCGTCCACGTGCCGGAAGCCGTACGCCGCGAGGTCGTCGTAGCGCATGTCCATCTCGCGCACCACCCACTGGAGGGCCTCGGCGGCCTTCTTGGGGTTGGTGATGATCGGTGTGATCAGGTGCGGGATGCCCTCGTAGGCGGTGAGCTCGACCCGCTTGGGGTCGACCAGCACCATCCGCACCTCGTCCGGGGTGGCCCGGGCGAGGATCGAGGTGATCAGGCAGTTGATGCAGGACGACTTGCCCGCGCCGGTCGCACCGGCCACCAGGATGTGCGGCATCTTGGCGAGGTTGGCCATCACGGTGTGGCCCTCGACGTCCTTGCCCATGCCGACGACCATCGGGTGCGAGTCCTCGGCGGCCGTGCGCGAGCGCAGCAGGTCGCCGAGGTTGACCATCTCGCGGTCCCGGTTGGGGATCTCGATGCCGACCGCGGACTTGCCCGGGATCGGGCTGATGATCCGCACGTCCGGGCTGGCCACCGCGTAGGCGATGTTCTTGGCGAGCGCGGTGATCCGCTCCACCTTGACGGCCGGGCCGAGCTCGACCTCGTAGCGGGTGACGGTCGGGCCGCGGGTGAAGCCGGTGACCCGGGCGTCCACCTTGAACTCGTTGAAGGTGCCGGTGAGCTGGGCGACCACCTCGTCGTTGAGGGCGCTGCGGGCCTTGGCCGGGCCGCCGCGCTCCAGCAGGTCCAGCGGGGGCAGGGCGTACGTGATGTCGCCGGTGAGCTGGAGCTGCTCCATCCGCACCGGTGCCGGGCCGTGGTCCTCGGGTGCGCCCGGGCCGCCGCTGCGGGCGGCCGGGACGGCGGGTTCCTCGGGCGGCGCGGTGCGGTCCTGCACCTGGTGCATCATGTCCGCCACCGCGGAGGAGGCGGGCACGCCGTAGACCAGTGCGCCGTCCAGGTCGGCGGCCGCGCCGGCGGCCAGGTTGCGGGTGGCGTACGGGTCCAGCGGCTCCTTGTCCAGGGAGACCCGGACGGCCTCCGCCGGGTCGTCGGGGTCGGCGGGCCTGCGCCGACGGCGGCGCCGGCGGGCGGCCACCTCGTCCGTCAGGTCGTCACCGGTGGTGTCCACGGTGAACGGCAGCGCGTCGGGGTCGGCGTCCTCCGGCGGTTCGGTGGACAGGTCACGCTCCGGCGCACGCCCCTCGTACAGCTCGTCCTCCGGCCCGCGTTCGACCACGCCGAGCCGGACGCCGATCGCCCGCAGCCGCTCCGGGATGCGGTTGACCGGGGTGGCGGTGACCACCAGCAGGCCGAAGAAGGCCAGCAGCAGGAGCAGCGGCACGGCGAGCGCGGGGCCCGCGGCGGCCATCATCGGGGTGGACGCGGCCCAGCCGATGATGCCGCCCGCCGCCCTTATCCGGGAGGCGCCGCCGCCCATCATGGGCGCGCCGCAGCCGATGTGGACCAGGCCGAGGACGCCGACCAGCAGCGCGGTCAGCCCGATCACGATCCGGCCGTTGGCCTCCGGCAGCTCCGGATGGCGCCAGAGCCGGATCGCGATGGCGGCCAGCAGGAACGGCACCAGCACGTCGAGTCGGCCGAACAGTCCGGACACCACGGCGGTGGCCGCCTCGCCCAGCCAGCCCTGCGGGCTGAACCAGGTGCCGGCGGCGGTCACCAGCGCCAGCGCGAACAGCAGCAGGCCCACGCCGTCCTTGCGGTGGGCCGGGTCGAGGTTCTTGGCGCCGTCGCCGAAGCCGCGGAAGATCGCGGCGATCGGGCTCGCCAGCGCGTTGAGCGCGCCCATCAGCACCGACCGGGAGGGGGGAGCGGGCGGCGGGGCCGACTTGGCCGCCGTCCTCTTCGCGGGGGCCGCCCGCTTCGCCGCCGCCTTCTTCACGGGCGGCTTGCCCGGGGCCTTCGCCGCGGCCTTCCTGGCCGCTCCCGGACTCGGCTTACGTGCTGCGTTCCCGGGCGTACGAGTGGCCATGGGTCAGCAGCCTACCGGTGCGGACCACCGGCGCACATGTGCCCGAGCCGGGCCGCCCGGACGTGTCGCAGACACACCGTCACTCTGACCGGGATTCACCCGGACGCACCGCCGAACCACCCCGACGGGTGAACCTACGGCGAAGGTCAGGAGCTTCCGGGGCGCATCGCGTCCAGGGCCCGGCGCAGCGCCGAGAGCTTGCGCTCCAGGTGTGCGGCGGTCGCCGCCACCCCGGCGTCCTCGCCGCCGTCCAGCTGCTTGCCGAGCGCCTCCGCCTGCTCCTCGACGGCCGCCAGGCGCGCGGACAGCTCGCCCAGCAGCGCCCCGCCGAGGGCCGGCTCGCCGCCGCCCGCCTCCAGTTGCAGCCGCAGCAGCGCGGCCTGCTCCTTCAGCTGGCAGTTCTTCACGTACAGGTCGACGAAGACGGAGACCTTGGCGCGCAGGACCCACGGGTCGAAGGGCTTGGAGATGTAGTCCACGGCCCCGGCCGCGTAGCCGCGGAAGGTGTGGTGCGGGCCGTGGTTGATCGCGGTCAGGAAGATGATCGGGATGTCCCGGGTGCGCTCGCGGCGCTTGATGTGGGCGGCGGTCTCGAAGCCGTCCATCCCGGGCATCTGGACGTCCAGCAGGATCACCGCGAAGTCGTCGGTGAGCAGCGCCTTGAGCGCTTCCTCGCCGGACGCGGCGCGCACCAGCGTCTGGTCCAGGGCAGAGAGGATCGCCTCCAGTGCCAGCAGGTTCTCCGGTCGGTCGTCGACCAGGAGGATCTTCGCCTTCTGCATCAGGGCCCGCCCTCCTGTCGCCTGCCTGCCGCCCGGTGCAGGCACCCGCGTACTGCCCACCGCTACCCCGGTCATGCTAGCCGCACCCCCTCGTCCGGCACATCGCTCCGTCGTGACCCGATCCGGAGCAGTGTGCGACCGGTGCTCCGGCGCACGCTCAGCAGGGCGTCGTCATCCGGTCACTGTTCGCAACGATCGGTGACCCTACCCGGTTCCCGGGCCCGACCGCCAGCAAACCGGCCGACCGACCGACGCGAACGCGCGGGCCCGGCCCGGGGTTCACGCCTCCCCCGGCCCTCGTACGCCGCCCGCCGCGGCTCCCGGCGGCCCGCTCACGCCCCGCCCCCGCGCAGCCACTCGTGCATCACCGAGAGCAGGTGGTCGGTCTCCACCGGCTTGGTGATGTGGTCGGTGGCGCCCGCCTCCAGCGACTTCTCCCGGTCGCCCTTCATCGCCTTGGCGGTGAGCGCGATGATCGGCAGGCCGGCGAACTGGGGCATCCGGCGGATCGCCTCGGTCGTGGCGTAGCCGTCCATCTCCGGCATCATGATGTCCATCAGGACCAGTGCCACGTTCTCGTGCTGCTCCAGCATCTCGATGCCCTCGCGGCCGTTCTCGGCGTACAGGACGGTCAGGCCGTGCTGCTCCAGCACGCTGGTGAGGGCGAACACGTTGCGGACGTCGTCGTCGACGATCAGCACCTGCTGGCCGTCGAAGCGCCGGCCGCCGCTGACCGGCCGGGGCCGGACGGGCTCCACCGCCCGCGGCCCGGCGGCGTTCTCCAGAGCGGCGCTGCGACGGCGCTCCACGGCCCCGCGGCGGCGCTCCTCGGCCATCTCGCGGACCTCCTGGGCCCAGTGGTCGGCCGGGTTCTCCCCGACCGGCACCGGCAGGCCCAGCGGGGTCACGCCGACCGTGGCGCGCGGCGCCTGGGCGTTCGACCCGGTGCCGCGCTCGGCGGACGGGCGCTGGTCGCCCGCCGGGGCCTCCGGGGCCTCGGTGCGCAGCGGCAGGTAGAGCGTGAACGTGGAGCCCTTGCCCAGCTCGCTCTCGGCGTGGATCTCGCCGCCGAGCAGCCGGGCGATCTCGCGGCTGATGGACAGGCCGAGACCGGTGCCGCCGTACTTGCGGCTGGTGGTGCCGTCGGCCTGCTTGAACGCCTCGAAGATCTCCCGCAGCTTGTTCTCGGGGATGCCGATGCCGGTGTCGGAGACCGCGAAGGCGATCAGCGCGTCGTCCGGGCCCTGGATCGAGCCGGACTCCAGCAGCCGCTCGCGCACGTGCTGCGGGACCTCCGGGCCGGCCGGGCGGATCGAGAAGTCGACGGCGCCGGCGTCGGTGAACTTCACCGCGTTGGAGATCAGGTTGCGCAGCACCTGCTGGAGCCGCTGCTCGTCGGTGTGCAGGGTGACCGGCAGGGCGGGCGAGACCCGGACGGCGAAGTCCAGGTTCTTGTCCAGCGCGACCGGCTGGAAGGTGGCCTCCACGTAGTCGACCAGCTGGACCAGGGCGATCCGGGCCGGGCGGACGTCCATCTTGCCCGCCTCGACCTTGGACAGGTCGAGGATGTCGTTGATCAGCTGCAGCAGGTCGGAGCCGGCGCCGTGGATGGTGTCGGCGAACTCGACCTGCTTGGGCGAGAGGTTGCCCTCGTTGTTGTCGGAGAGCAGCTTGGCCAGGATCAGCAGCGAGTTGAGCGGGGTGCGCAGCTCGTGCGACATGTTGGCGAGGAACTCGCTCTTGTACCGGGAGGCCAGGGCAAGCTGTTCGGCGCGCTCCTCCAGGACCTGCCGGGCCTCCTCGATCTCGCCGTTCTTGATCTCGATGTCGCGGTTCTGCTGGGCGAGTTGCTCGGCCTTCTCCTGCAACTCCTCGTTGGTGCGCTCCAGTTCCTCCTGGCGCGCCTCCAACTCGGCGGACCGCATGGAGAGTTCCGCGGTGAGTCGCTGGGATTCCAGCAGCAGGCCCTCGGTCTTGGTGTTGACGCTGATGGTGTTGACCGTGACGCCGATCAGGTCGGCGATCTGGTTCAGGAAGTCCAGCGCGACGGTGGTGAAGGAGCTGAAGGTGGCCAGTTCGATCACGCCCAGCAGCCGGCCCTCGAACAGCACCGGCAGCACCACGATGTGGGCCGGGGAGGCCTCGCCGAGGCCGGAGGCGATCTTGAGGTAGCCGGGCGGCGCCTCCTTGAGGATGATCGCCCGCTTCTCCACCGCGGCCTGGCCGATCAGCGACTCGCCGGGGCGGAAGGTGGTCGGCATCGCCCGCCGCTGGTAGCCGTAGCTGCCGATCAGGCGCAGCACGGTGTCGTTCTCGTCGTCGTCCTCGGTGATCAGCTCGGCGGTCCGGCCGGCCGGCTGGGCGAGGAAGAAGGCGCCGTGCTGGGCGGAGACCACCGGGGTCAGCTCGGTCATGATCAGCGAGGCGACCGCCTCCAGGTCCCGGCGGCCCTGGAGCAGGCCGGAGATCCGGGCCAGGTTGGTCTTCAGCCAGTCCTGCTCCTGGTTGGTGCGGGTGGTCTCGCGCAGGTTGGCGATCATCTGGTTGATGTTGTCCTTGAGCTCGTCGAGCTCGCCCGCGGCGTCCACGTCGATCCGCAGGCTCAGGTCGCCCCTGGTCACCGCGGTGGCGACCTGGGCGATCGCGCGCACCTGCCGGGTCAGGTTGTTGGCCAGTTCGTTCACCGACTCGGTCAGGTCCTGCCAGGTGCCGTCCACACCGGGCACCCTGGCCTGGCCGCCGAGGCGTCCGTCGGTGCCCACCTCGCGGGCCACCCGGGTCACCTCGTCGGCGAACGCCGAGAGCTGGTCGACCATCGTGTTGATGCTGGTCTTGAGCTGGAGGATCTCGCCGCGGGCGTCGACGTCGATCTTCTGCGAGAGGTCGCCGCGGGCGACCGCGGTGATCACCAGCGCGATGTTGCGCACCTGGCCGGTGAGGTTGTTGGCCATCAGGTTGACGTTGTCCGTCAGGTCCTTCCAGATGCCGGCCACGCCCGGCACGCTCGCCTGGCCGCCCAGGGTGCCGTCGGTGCCGACCTCGCGGGCCACCCGGGTCACCTCCACCGCGAAGGAGGAGAGCTGGTCGACCATGGTGTTCAAGGTCCCGGCGAGCGCCGCGACCTCGCCCTGGGCCTCGATCGCGATCTTCTTGGAGAGGTCCCCGCGGGCCACCGCGGCGGCCACCTCGGCGATGTTGCGCACCTGCCCGGTCAGGTTCGACGCCATGAAGTTGACGTTGTCGGTCAGGTCCTTCCAGATCCCCGACACCCCGCGCACCCGCGCCTGACCGCCCAGGATCCCCTCGGTGCCCACCTCGCGGGCCACCCGGGTCACCTCGTCGGCGAACGCCGACAGCTGGTCGACCATGGTGTTGACGGTCGTCATCAGCTCCAGGATCTCGCCCCGGGCGTCGACGGTGATCTTCTTCGACACGTCGCCGCGCGCGACCGCCGTGGTCACCTCGGCGATGTTGCGGACCTGGCTGGTCAGGTTGTTGGCCATCAGGTTGACGGAGTTGGTCAGGTCCTTCCAGATGCCGGCCACGCCGGGCACGCTGGCCTGGCCGCCGAGGATGCCCTCGGTGCCGACGTCCCGGGCGACCCTGGTCACCTCGTCCGCGAAGGCGCCCAGCTGGTCCACCATCGTGTTGATGGTGTTCTTCAGCTCCAGGATCTCCCCGCGCGCGTCCACCTGGATCTTCTGCGACAGGTCGCCCTTGGCCACCGCGGTCGTCACCTGGGCGATGTTGCGCACCTGGTCGGTGAGGTTGTTGGCCATGAAGTTGACGTTGTCGGTCAGGTCCCGCCACACCCCGGCCGCCCAGGGCACCTGCGCCTGACCGCCCAGCCGGCCCTCGGTGCCCACCTGCCGGGCCACCCTGGTCACCTGCTCGGCGAAACCGGAGAGCTGGTCGACCATCGTGTTGATGGTGTTCTTCAGCTCCAGCATCTCGCCGCGCGCGTCCACCTCGATCTTCTGCGACAGGTCCCCGCGGGCCACCGCCGTGGTCACCTGGGCGATGTTGCGCACCTGGCCGGTCAGGTTGTCGGCCATGAAGTTCACCGAGTCGGTGAGGTCCCGCCAGACCCCCGCCACCCCCGGCACCTGGGCCTGACCGCCCAGCCGGCCCTCCGTCCCCACGTCCCTGGCCACCGTGATGACCTGCGCGGCGAAGCCGTTCAGCTGGTCCACCATCGTGTTGACGGTGTTCTTCAGCTCCAGCATCTCGCCGGCCACCTCGACGGTGACCTTGCGGGAGAGGTCGCCCTTGGCCACCGCCGTGGTCACCTGGGCGATGTTGCGCACCTGCGCGGTCAGCCGGCCGGCCATGGTGTTGACCGAGTCCGCCAGGTCCTTCCAACTGCCCGACACGCTGCGGACCTTGGCCTGGCCGCCGAGCTTGCCCTCGGTGCCGACCTCCCGGGCCACCCGGGTCACCTCGTCGGTGAACTCCGAGAGCTGGTCCACCAGCCCGTTGACGGTCCGGCCGATCTTCAGGTACTCGCCGCGCAGCGGGTGGCTCACCCCGTTGCTGTGCAGCGAGCGCAGCTCCATCTTCTGGTCCAGGTCGCCCTCGGCGATCGAGCTCAGCACCCGGCCCACCTCGGCCATCGGGCGGGCCAGGTCGTCGATCAGCGCGTTGCAGTTGTCGACGGCCGCCATCCAGGCGCCCTCGCCCGCGCCGGTCTCCAGCCGCTCGTTCAGCCGGCCCTCGCGGCCGACCGCCCGCCGCACCCGGGCCAGTTCGCCGGTCAGGTGCTGGTTGCGCTCGGCGACCTCGTTGAACACCGCGGCGATCTCCGCCAGCGGCCCGTCGCCCGGGACGGTCATCCGGCGGCGGAAGTTGCCGTCCCGCATCGCGGTCAGCGCGGACAGCAGCTTGCGCAGCTCGGCGGGCTCCGCGCCGCGGTTGTGGCTCACTCGCCGGCCGGCCGCGTTCCGCGGCGCGGTCCCGGAGCGGCCGCCGCGCTGGGCGGGCGGCGTCGTACCGGTTGCGTCCTTGGTGGCCGAACTCAACGGGCCCCTCCCACATCGTGAACTGTCCGGTGACCGCCCGTGCCGGGGTCGGCACGCGTCCCGGGCACCGGCCCGGCTGGGCTGCTACCGGCGGCCTTCGGCACACCGGCACCCCACGACCGTACTGCTCGTACCGGTCATCGCGGACCCCCCAGTCTGGCAGCACTGGCGCCGGGTGGACGGCCGGTTGCGCACGGTTGGTGCCCCACCGTCCGAAACAGGTGGGCAGAATCACCCTCAGGTGCCTGTTTCGGCGCCCCGCCCCCACGGGGAACCAAGCGGAAAGTAGGGTGGAGCGCTGCACCGGGCCACAACCCGACCCCAGCGCCGCCGCTCACCCGACGGCGCGCACGGGGAAGTCGGCGCCGCACCCCCGGACAGCCAGGGCAAGAGCAGCAGAGGAGAAGTGGCAACGTGGTCACCGCGCGCGCAGCCGCCACCTTCGATCCCGACGGCCGGTCCGCCGCGGCCGCCCGGGGCTTCGTCCGGGACGCACTGCTCGGCTGGGGACTGCCGGAAGTCGTCGACGACGCGGTCGTGCTGGTCAGCGAACTGGTCACCAACGCCGTCGTGCACGCCGGCACCGCCGCCGAGGTCTGCTGCCTGCGCGAGGAGGAGACCGTCCGGATCGAGGTCACCGACCACCACCCCGAACGCGGCCTGCCCACCCTCGGCGACGGACCGGTCACCGCCTCCGACCGCTACGCCGACCCCGACGGCGAGGGCGGCCGCGGCCTGCTGATGTGCTCCGCCCTCGCCGAGAGATGGGGCGTCGAGTACGGGACCGGCCGCAAGACCGTCTGGTTCCGCCTCCGACTGCCCGCACACGTGGTCGGCACCCGCTACGCCGTTCCCGCCACCCCCGGCAGCGACCTGCCGAGCGGCCCCGGCCCGGTGCACGTCGCCGTCGTCCAACTCGACGAGGACGGCCGCGTCCTGGCCTGGAACCCGGACGCCGAGGCGCTCTTCCAGTACCCCGCCGGCACCGTCCTCGGCCGCCCCTGGGCCGACCTCGCCGTCTGGCCGCAGCCCCCCGGCCCCAGCCTGACCGACACCCTGCGGATGGCCCGCTGGGAGGGCGGCTACGGGATCCGCCGCCAGGACGGCCAGGAGGCCGAGGTGTACGGCGTCCAGGTGCGCGTACGCGACACCGAGGGCGTCGCCTCCACCCTCTGTCTGCTCGTCCTCGAACCCGACCGGGCCGTCCTGCGCTCCCCCGCCCGCACCCTGCCCGGCGAGCGCCCCGACCCCACCGGCCCCCGGCTCGACCTGCTGGCCGGCCCGGTCGTCACCGACGACCTCGACACCCTGCTGCAGCGCACCGTCGAACGCGCCCGCGACCTGCTCGACGGCGACGCCGCGTACCTGCTGCTCACCACCGACGACGAGGCCGAGTTCGAGGTCCGCGCCGCCACCGGCCTCACCGCCGGACACCGCCGGCACACCCGCTTCCCGGTCGAGACCGGCAACCGATACGACTCCGCCCGGCTGCCCTCCGTCCACGAGGACCTCGCCGGCCGCCCCACCGGGCTGCCCCTGCTCTCCGACAGCGGCATGCGGTCCCTGGTCACCGTCCCGCTCAAGGTCGAGGGCCGCCTGATCGGCTCGCTCGGCATCGCCGCCACCTCGCCCGGCCGCTACGACAACGAGGACGCGCTGCGCCTGCAGTTCGCCGCCGACCGGGTCGCCCTCGCCGTCGAGAGCACCCGGCTGACCGAGCTCGAACGGCTGCGCCGGGGCTCGCTGTCCTTCCTGGTCGAGGCCTCCGACCTGCTGGCCGGCACCCTCGAACACGAGCAGACCCTCGCGCTGATGGCGCAGATGGCCGTCCCCACCCTCGCCTCCTGGTGCGCCGTCTACACCACCGCCGACCACTCCTCCACGGCCCGCCTCGCCTTCGTCCTGCACGAGGACGAGGACCGCATCGACCCGCTGCGCGACCTGCTCGACAAGACCCCCGCCCCCGAGACCGGCCCCACCCACGGCGTCCGCTTCTGGGCGGCGCCCGCCGAGACCGCCGAGGCCGGCGGCCTCACCGACAGCCCGGAACTCGCCGGGCTGCTCGGCGAGACCGTCGCCATCGCGCTGACCGCCCGCAACCGCGTCATCGGCCTGCTGGCGCTCGGTGTCCCGGCGGGCGTCCGGTTCCGCCAGGAGATCCTCGAACTCGCCGAGGACCTCTCCCGCCGCGCCGCCCTCGCCCTCGACAACTCCCGCCTCTACTCCGAGCGCACCGCCACCAGCCAGGCCCTGCAGCGCAGCCTGCTCCCGCCGGACCTGCCGGAGATCCCGGGCGTCGAGGTGGACGTCTACTACCAGGCCGCCGGAGAGGGCAACGAGGTCGGCGGGGACTTCTACGACCTGTTCACCATCCGCGAGGGCACCTACGGCTTCGCCATCGGCGACGTCTGCGGCACCGGCCCCGAGGCCGCCTCGGTCACCGGCCTGGCCCGGCACTCGCTGCGGCTGCTCGCCCGCGAGGGCCTGGACGCCCCGCAGGTCCTGCGCCGCCTCAACGCGGCCATCCTGGACGAGGGTTCGCGCAGCCGCTTCCTCACCCTGCTCTACGGCGAACTGACGCCCCGTCCGGACGGCAGCACCGAACTCTCCCTGGTCTGCGCCGGCCACCCGCTGCCACTACGGCTGCGCACCGACGGCCGGGTCGACCGCGCCGCCACCCCGCAGCCCCTGCTCGGTGTCATGGACGACCTCGAGCTCACCGCCGAGACCCTGGTGCTCGCCCCCGGCGAGGTCCTGCTGTGCGTCACCGACGGCGTCACCGAACGCCGCGAGGGCGCGCGGATGCTGGGCGACGACGGCCTGGCCGAAGTCCTCACCGGCTGCACCGGTCTGACCGCCGGAGCGGTCGCGGCCCGGGTCCAGCGCGCGGTCGAGCGCTTCGCCCCCGAGCCGCCGTCCGACGACATGGCGATCCTGACCCTGCGGGTGCCCAACCAGCGCCAGGCCTGAGCGTTCCACAGCTGACGCAGTCACAAATTGTTATCTTCACAAGGGTACAAGCGAGGACGGCCGGGTAGACCGATCCCACCGGGGAATCCCCCGGCGGGGACCTGACCAGCGGCTCTCCGCTGGCCCATCACTTCTGACCGCAGCCCGCGCACGCTCACAGCCGTGCGTCCTCGGCGCGGTCGCGCGCAACCACTCATCGGACCCACACCACGGCATCACTGCGCCCTGCGCGCGCCCAGAGTGAAAGGAGCCCTCGGTGAGCAACGACGCTACCGGGGCAACGAACGCCCGTTCCACCGCAGCCGACGCGGGTAACCTCGGCTACCTCGCCCTCGGCCTGACACTACTCGCCTACGGTCTGCTCTCCACCGGCATCCTGCACGGCGCCGGAACCGGGGACGCGGCCCACCTCGCCCATCTGCTCGGCGGCGTCACCCTCTTCATCGCGGGCCTCTGGCAGCTCCGCCGCGGCGAGGGCTTCACCGGAACCGCCTTCACCAGCCTCGGTGCCTTCTGGGCGACCTGGTCGGCGGCAGGAGGGGCGGGCAAGAACGCCGCCGGCCTGTTCCTGCTGCTGTGGGCCCTGCTCGCCCTCACCCTCACCGCGGCCGGCTGGGGGGCGGGCCTGATCAGCCGCGCCGTCTACGGACTGCTGACGCTCTCCCTGCTGCTCTCCGCCATCGCCACCTTCGGCGGCTACGGCGGCCTCGCCAAGCTCGCCGGGTGGGTCGCGGCCGCCTCCGGCCTCGCCGCCTGGTACTGGGCCACCTCCGCACTGAGCAACGGCTCCTGGGGGAAGGTCGCCCTGCCGGTCAAGTGAGTCACGCGAGCCCCGGCCGGCTCAACCGACCTGCCCCCACCGCTCCTCGGCGGTACTGCGGGGCCGGCTCTCCGCCTCGACGGCGAGCCGGCCCCGTCGGCGTGCCGCCAACGCCAGCACGGCGTACGCGAGGAGGAGGATCAGGACTCCGACGACGCCGTCCGCCCAGAAGTGGTTGGCCGTCACCACGACCACCGCGACCGTCAGCAGCGGATGCAGCACCACCACCCACCGCAGCGAGCTGCGCGACACCCGGATCACCGCGACCGCCGCCAGCACGCACCAGGCGACGTGCACCGAGGGCATCGCCGACAGTTGGTCGGCCACCACGACACCGCCGACAGCACCCCCGTACACCGACTGCCCATACTCCGCAGCCACGTCGACGAAACCGCTCCCCGCGAGCATCCGGGGCGGCGCCACCGGAACGAACTGCACCAGCAGACAGACGGCCGTGGTGATCACCACCGTGTTCCGCACCCACGCGTACCGCGCGCGGTGCCGCACGAACACCCAGAGCAGGACGCCGAGCATCACCGCGAAGTGCATGACCGCGTAGTAGTAGTTCGCCAGCCGCACCAACACCGGGTACGGCATGATCGCCGCCTGCCAGGAGGCCTCGTCCGGCAACCCGATCACCTGCTCGGTGTGGTGGATCCAGCTCGCCCGGTCCAGCGCGTGGTCCGTACTCATCACCGACAGGTGCCCGACCAACTGCCAGAGCGCGAACAGCGCCAGCAGCGTCCCAGCCTCCCGCAGCAGCGCCGACAGCGCCGGCTTCCGACCCCTCGCCGCGGCGTACGCACCCGCGTAGAGGCCGACGGCGGCGCCTCCGGCGGACTGCCAGGTCAGGGTCAGGTTCTGCATTGGCAGAGGGTAACGCAAAAAGACCCCCTCCCGATTGGGAGGGGGTCTTTTCGGAATGATTGTTCGGCGGCGTCCTACTCTCCCACAGGGTCCCCCCTGCAGTACCATCGGCGCTTTGAGGCTTAGCTTCCGGGTTCGGAATGTAACCGGGC
>NZ_JBVOOL010000021.1:0-121721 GCF_055664045.1 Kitasatospora sp. NPDC023385
ACCTCACAGCACACGACTACCGGGGCCGACCCTCCGCGGGCAGGCGAACGCTACTGCTTCACCCATCCGAGCGACATCACGGATTCAACTTCAGTGGCAGAGCGATTCGGCTCGGGTGAGTTCGACGGATACCTATGGCTCTCCACGCCCGACACCCCCAGCCCGCACCATGATCTGATCAAAGAGGCCAAACGGCTTGGCGAGCAGGCCTCCGCCGACCCCTGGATCGGCGCCCTCTACCGCCCGCACTCGGTCTTTCCTGTGGCCGGCGGCCTGCTCCGGTGGGCTGACTCCGTCCAGGCTGACCAGTTCGTGTGGCTGACGGACTCCGCAAACCCCGACGAGTGGCCGATCCTCGCCCAGGCCCATGAGGACGTCGGGGAGTGGGAGCGCTTCGACGGCTCTACCAGCGAGTTCATTTACCGGCTCCTCACCGATCCTCAGCAGCCCTTCTCGGTGGCGGAGTTCTTCGAAACTCACGCCTTCCAGTCATACGAGCAGGTCAGCGAGTCATTCGACGAATGGGACGTCGATCCGCATTGGTGAGGGCACGGACCTGGTCGGGCGACAGCGAGCACAATTCGAGTCAAGTTCGGTCCGTTTCGACCACGTGAGGTGAAGCAGTCCCGCATCCCTGGACCGGGTGCTGTGCTGGTGTTGTGCCCGCGAACTTCACAGGTGGCGTCCGATCGGACGAGTGCGGACTTGATGCGCTGATCGAGCCGTATCGAATTCGATTCCAGAGACCTGCCATTGGACTTCAGGACAGCAGTCGACAACCTTGGCGAGGAACTTCGCTCTACGAAGCGTAGGCTGATCGACTATCAGCGCCGACGCGACGCAATGCGCTCCTGGACCCTACCCCTCGACGCCTGGCTTGACCTCACCAGACGTCTGCCATCGTCGTCAGGGAGGCAGCCCGTTCTCGACGACCGCAAACGCCAGGACGCCTCCGTCTTCGTATGGGCCCACGTCACCCGCGGCGAGCACCTCTTTGCTCCCCGTCCCATCGAGGCAGAACAGCCGCCCGAGATTCAGCGGCTCTGGGCGCGACGGCGCAACACCACCTGGTATCACCTCACCAGTCCGACCCCCCACCAGCACTACGGGGACCTGCGGAATCTCTTGACCGAATACGCTGACCAGCTCGCTCACGAGATCGACGCGGGCGATCCGCTCGCCGGACGCTGATCGCGGCCGCCAGCTGGGCGCGAGCGTGGCCATGAGGGGCTGGACTGTTCAGCTCACTGGGGCACGACCGTGACGCCGAATCGTTCGAGGAGGTGCACGATGTCCTCGAAATACGAGAGCTGCCCGTCCGGGTCGGACACGACGTCGGCCAATGCTCGCCGTGCGATCTCGGCGTCGTGCCAGATCAGGGTGAAGGGCGCGGCCACGCCGAATCCGCCGCCCAGGCAGTCCTTGAACGCGTTCCATTCCCGTCCGAAGTACCGGCCTGGCCCGAGCAGTGCCTCGCCCATCGCGCAGTGCAGACCGGGCACGTCCGTGATGAAGCGGCCGTCGAGGTGGTGCACACCTTCCGAACGAGCACGGGCTGTTCGTCGTCCCAGACTTCGATGCACACGTCACTCAGGAGACGGGTCGACGCCGCTGGGTCAGCGATGGCTTCGCTCAGCCTGCCCTCGGGGGTGCACTCACGCAGTGTCAGGATCTCCCGAGGCGGCGGCACGCGATCGACGAACAGCCCCTCGACGCCCGCGCATCTTCCCCAGAGCTGTTCCTCTCCATTCTCGTCCCCACGGACCAGGAGATACCGCAGCGGGAACTCCCGATTCCACGTGCTTTGCTCTTCGACTCGCACTCAACCCCCGGAAAATCAAACGACTTACATGCCTACCAGCTGACTATTTGAGAAGTTGGAAGCCCGGTTGAGCAGCCCATGCACGCAGGAATTCCGCCGTACCGAACGCGGTCGGCCAGGGGCTGCCTGTCACGGCGAGTACGCCCGGGAGGTCGGCCACGACTTCAATCTGGTCATCCCGTAGCTCAGCATGAGCAACGCCGCCGACCACGTCCATGATGGCAGCCGTCAGCAAGGCCGTGGAGATGTGATCGATCGGTCTGTTACACCCGGCGATGACATCCACCGCGTGAGTCGGCCTGAAGCCGACGAAGGGTTCCAGATCAGGGCCGTCCGCGTGCTCTGCGTCGAAGATCTCCTCGTCCCCGTTTCCGGGCCCCATGACAGAAACCAGAAACGGCCGACGCCCGTCGACTTCACCATCTGGGTCCGTGATACCGAGTCGGTCTGCGAACACGTTGATGTCGTAACTGCCTGGACGCATCTCCTCGAAGCGAGCCGACGAGCCCGTCAGGAAGCCTCGGAGCCGCTCAACTACCGCGACAGAAACCTCCTCCGCCAACTCAATCACCAACACTGGACCACCCATAGCTGGAGCCTAGCCAGTCGAGGGGCATACCCCCAGCGCATTACTCAACGTGACCGCTTCCGATCTACGCGTCTCTCCACTCGTCGGTTGCACAGCCGATCTCGAAGTGCCACCAGCACTCCTCTTGGCCCCGAACCAGAAGTGCCTTCACCGCGCCTAGATCCGCCTCTGCCGGCACGTTGAACGCGACTAGCGGAAACTCGTCGCTGAAGACCTCACCGCCCAGCCCGAATGGCATCAATCGCCCGTGCACCGCCCGGGCACTCCGCCCCAGGGGACCGCTCGGCACCGGCAGGACACGCACAGTGCAGTTGCCGGAGGCTGATACTCGCTCGTGCGCCCAGCGCAGACCGTCGGCGCCGGTCGTGAAGCGTACGACGTCGCCCTCGGCGACACCGTCCTGGAGGAACGGAACGTTCTCGATACGGGCGGTGTCATCGCTGAGCGGTGTGGCCCACAAGCCCTCCGTGCCGTGCGGCAGCCAGCCATCCCGAGGCACGAACCGGAACCAGACCTTGATGCGCTGCCCGGCCACGTCCTGGCTCGATGATGCCGTTGAAGTCATGGAGCCCATGATCGTATATCCGCTCCCCGGGGTCGCTGCTGGCCCCGGCTTCACGAAGAAGCCAAGGCCACTCCCGAGCCGGGCCAACTATCGGTCTTAGCTGAGGCCAAGTAGCGATCCTCAGTGGTCTCCTCGCAGGCAATGCCCCGGCCGGACGGGCCACCTATCGATCCTCGTCACAGGGCGGCCTGGGGCCGGTCAGCGCTTGACGGCGCGCAGCACCACGAACTTCGGATTCCCGGCCACGAGTTGGCAGTTGCCGAAGAGTCGGCGCAGCTTGACGTGGTAACCGAGGTGGCGGTTGCCGACCACCCAGAGCTCACCATCGGGCCGCAGGGCCCGCTTGGAGCCCGTGAACATCCGCCAGGCGGTGGCGTCGGTGGTCGCCTGGTGGGAGTGGAACGGCGGGTTGTTGAGCACCAGGTCCACCGAACCCGCGGCGACCACCTCGGGCGCGAGCGCGTCGGCGGCCAGGAACGAGGCCGGGGCGTCCGGGCCCAGGTTGGCGCGGAAGGTCTCCTCGGCGGAGGCCACCGCCTGGTGCGACTCGTCGACGAAGAGCACCTCCGCGCCCGGCCCGGCCAGCGCGGCGGCCGTACCGACCACGCCGTTGCCGCAGCCCAGGTCCACCACCCGGGCGCCCGGGGCGGGGGCGGGCAGGTGGGCGAGGAGGAAGCGGGTGCCGATGTCGAGCCGCTCGGCGCAGAAGGTGCCGGCGTGGTTGACCACCGTACGGCCGGAGGCGGGGCCCACGTCCGACGGCAGCGCGTAGCGGTGCGGCCACGGATTGGGGCCGGGATCGAGGGCCGGATCGGGGGTGCAGAAGACCAGCCGGGCCTTGCGGGCGGCGAGCGAGGTGCGGGTCGGGCCGAGGATCCGCTCGAAGAGCCGCAGGGTGGAGGTGTGGATCTCGGTGACCATGCCGGTGCCGATCACCACGGTGCCCGCGTGGACGGCCGGGGCGAGCCGGTGCAGCTGGTCCTCCAGCAGGGCCAGGCTCTTGGGGACGCGCACCAGCAGGACGTCGATCCGCTCCGGCGGGGTGTCCCGGGTGGTGAGCAGCCGGTCCTCCTCGACGGCGGCGCCGGCCCGCGCCAGGTTGGCCATGGTGGCCCGCCGGCCGAGGTGGGAATCGGTGATCTGGACCGGCCGGTGCGCGGCGAGCGCGGTGGTCAGCGCGCCCCAGCGGTCGCCGAGGACGGCGATCCGGCGGCCGGCCAGCTCGGTCGCGGCCCCGTCCGCGCTGTCCGCCTCGCCCGCGAGGTGGCGCAGCAGGTACTCGTCGGCGGCGTCCCAGGCCCGCAGCCGCTCGCGCGGGTCCTCGGGGAAGCGGGTGAGGTCGAAGGCGCCCCACGGGGTACGGAATGGGGTCGCGGCGGGCGTGGTCTGCGGATTCATCGTGCTCTCAGGCTATCGGACGGCCCGCGGGGAACAGTTTGGGATGAACGCCGCCGGACGGATACTGGAAGAGCCCGACCGAGAGGGGTGAGGGCGATGGACTGGAAACTCGAAGTCGTGGTGGTCCCGGTGACCGACGTGGACCGCTCCAAGCTCTTCTACGAGGAGCAGGCCGGCTTCACCGTCGACCATGACACCCGCCTGCGGGACGGGGTCCGGGTGGTCCAGCTGACTCCCCCGGGCTCGCCCTGCTCGATCGTGGTCGGCCAGGGCGTCATCGACTCGCCGCCCGGCTCGGTCAAGGGGCTCCAGCTCGTGGTGGCGGACATCGAGAAGGCGCACGCCGAACTGCTGGCGCGGGGCGTGGAAGTCAGCCCCGTCCAGCACTTCGTCGCGGGAGCCCGGGTGAACGGCCACGGCGAGCCCTGGAACAACTTCGTGTTCTTCAACGACCCGGACGGGAACGGCTGGGCGATCCAGGAGGCGCCGTCCGCGGCGTAGACCCCGGGCCGGCCCGCTTGGGTAGGCTCCGAGGATGGCTGAACACGAGGGAAGCGTGCGGGTGGACAGCTGGATCTGGTCGGTCCGGCTGGTCAAGACGCGGGCACTGGCCGCCGCCGCCTGCCGGGCCGGGCACGTCCGGGTGAACGGCGAACGGGCCAAGCCGGCGCAGGCGCTGAAGCCCGGGGACGAGGTCCGGGTCCGCGAGGAGGGGTACGAGCGGGTCGTGGTCGTGCGGAAGCTCATCCGCAAGCGCGTGGGCGCCGAGGCCGCCGCGGAGTGCCTGGTCGACAACAGTCCGCCGCGGCCGCCGCGCGAGCTCGTCGCGGCGGCCGGGCAGCGGGACCGGGGCGCGGGGCGCCCGACCAAGCGCGAGCGCCGCGAGGTGGACCAGCTGCGCCGCGGGCACTGAGTGGCCCTCGCGCGGGGCTTTTGCGACTGTCTGCGCTACGCGGACGTGTCGGTGAGCACCTTGGCGACGAAGGCGTCGAGGTTGCCCACCGTACGGGCGATCTGGTCCTCCAGCGGCAGCGACTCGTCGGGCCGGCTGACCAGCGCGGACTTCTTCAACCCCCGCACGTACAGCGAGCAGGCGAGGTCCGCGCAGATGTACGTCCCGACCGTGTTGCCCTCGCGCCCGGACGCCCCCGCCCGGCGGGCGGCGAGCAGCGCGACGCCGCTGCCGGCGTGCGCGGTGATGCACAGCGAGCACACGTTGGTCTTGGTCAGGCTGCGCCGGACCGTCGGCACCCGCAGCGTCACACCGACCGGCTCGCCGCCGCGCACGGCCACCAGGTAGGCCCGGTCGGGCGCGCCCTGGTCCCGCCAGCCGAGGAAGTCCAGGCTCTCCCAGGGCAGTTCGGCCAGACCCCGGGGCAGGTTGAGCCGACGGGCCTCGCCCTTGGAGCAGTTGACGAAGGACGCGCGGATCTCGTTCTCACTCAGGGGTTCCATGCGGCGGAAGCTAACACCGCCGCAGCTGGCCTGTCGCGTCAATTTCTCCCGGTACGTACCGACCGGGCCACCGGCCGCCGTACCGGGTACCCGACCTGGAGATCGAGCCGCCGGGCCCCGTCCTGAGGGCCGGCGGGGTACTCGCCGCCCGCGCTACTTCTTGAACGCGACGCCCGCGTAGGCGGAGACGTCCTGCCAGCCCTCGGGGAGCTCGGTGGTGGGGACGTGGCCGGCGGTGGGCCGCCAGAGCGGGAGCTGGACGAGCCCGGGGCCGGCGAACTCGAAGTCGCCGAAGAAGGGTTCCACCGCGGCCCGGGGGCGCAGGACGAGCGGGGCGCTGGCGCTCCGGTAGATGCGGGTGCCCTCGGCGGCGCTCTCCCGGGAGGCGAAGTCGGGGCTGCCGTGGGAGAGGACCAGCGCGCTGCCCGGGGCGAGCGCGTCGCGCAGGGTGCGGACGATCTGCTGCGCGCCGTCCTCGTCGCGGATGAAGTGCAGGACGGCGACCAGCATCAGCGCGACGGGCTGGGAGAGGTCGACGGCGGCGGCCAGCGCCGGGTGGGAGAGGATCGTGGCCGGGTCGCGCAGGTCGGCCTCGATCACCGAGGTGTGCCCGGCGGGGTGGCTCGCCAGCAGGGCGCGGGCGTGGGTGGCCACGATCGGGTCGTTGTCCAGGTACACCACGCGGGCGTCCGGGGCGACCCGCTGGGCGACCTCGCTGGTGGAGCCGACGGCGGGGATGCCGGTGCCGATGTCGACGAACTGGCGGATGCCCCGGCTCGCCACGAACTCCACGGCACGGCCCAGGAACTGCCGGTTGGTGCGGGCCAGCAGCGGCAGCGCCGGGTAGGCGGATATCGCGGCCTGGGCGGCCTTGCGGTCGGCCTCGAAGTTGTCCTTGCCGCCCAGGTAGTAGTCGTACATCCGGGCCGTGTGCGGGATGCCGGTGTCCAGCTCGCTCGGCGGCTGCCAGTCGTCCGCTCTGGCCCAGTGCCAGTCGGTGTCGGTGGCCCGGCCGGTCGCCGCGGTGTCGTCGTTCATCCTGGTCCGCCCCCAATGCGCAATGCCGGAAGTAGTGCGACCGCCTGTCAACACGGTGCGCGATGATCGTATCCAACGACACCCCGTGGAAACAGCGGGAGTTCAGGTTTACGCAACACCCGTAGACAGAGTGTGTGCACGTCAAGAGCGGTCGGAGCCGGTCATACCGGATCGCCCGCCGGGCCCGTCCTCTCTATGCTGGCTGCCGATGACTGCCGACCGCCGCACCGTGCTGCGCTCCACCGCCAAGCTGGCCGCCCTCACCGCCGCCGGCGGCCTCCTCGCCGCCTGCGGCACCGGGGCGCCCCGCCGGGCCGACCCGGGGGCGCTGGCCGCACACCCCGGCACCGTCGATCCGCAGCACACCACCGACCCGGCCTGGAACGGCGGCGAGGGCCCGGCCTCGGCCGCGCCGACCGCGCCGCCGCAGCCCGCCGCCGAGGCGACCGCGGCCACCGCCCAGCCCACCGCCCCACCGACCCCGCCCCCGCTGCCGCCGCTCGCGCCCGGCACCCCGGTCGAGGTCGTGAACGGGCCGCGCACCGGCAAGAACGTGGCGCTCACCTTCCACGGCAGCGGCGACCCGAAGCTGGCCACCGCCCTGCTGGAGATCGCCGAGCAGCGCGGCGCCAAGCTGACCGTGATGGCCGTCGGCAGCTGGCTCGACCAGCAGCCCCAGATGGCCCGGCGGATCCTGGACGGCGGCCACGAACTGGGCAACCACACCCAGAACCACCTCAACATCTCCGCCATGACACCGGACCAGGCGCGCGCCGAGATCGCCCAGTGCGCCGACCGGTTGCAGCGCCTCACCGGCTCGATCGGCCGCTGGTTCCGCCCCTCGGCCGCCCAGTACGCGACCCCGATGGTGCGCGAGCAGGCCCGGGCCGTCGGCTACGAGCACGTGCTGTCCTTCGACGTCGATCCGCGCGACTACAACGACCCTCCGGCCGCCGAACTGCAGCGCCGGGTGCTGAACGCGGTGCGCGGCGGCTCGGTGGTGGCCCTGCACATGGGGCACCAGTGCACGGTGGACGCGCTGCCGGCCATCCTGGACGGGCTCGCCAAGGCGGGGCTCCAGCCGGTGACCGCCAGCCAGCTCTGCGCGTAGGACCGGGAGGCCCCACAGGCCAGCCACGCACCGGCCCGGCCACCCGCGAGCAGATCACCGGCGGTCCGGCGGGGCGCTCAGACCATCGGGTCGTCGTCCTTGTACGGGCGCAGCCGGAGCGTGCGGGCGTCCGCGGCGCGGATCGCGTCGGCCCGGTCGACGAGTTCCGTCAGGTCGTCCCGCCCGGCGTGGACGAACCGCCCGTGCAGCGCGTCGAAGCGGCCCCGGGCGGCGTCCACGGTGACCGCGACCATGTACGGGATGGAGCCCCAGGCCTTCATGTCCTTGAACATCGGCATCCCGGCGGTCATGTCGGTGTCCACCGCGCCAGGGCTGATGTCGAGGACGACGACGCCGTGCCGGGCGAGCGAGTCCGCCATGTTGTCGGAGAGCTGGAGCAGCGCGCCCTTGGACGTGGCGTACGCGGTGTAGTTGCCGTCCGGGCGCAGCGCGAAGCCGGAGTTGAGGTTGACCACCCGGCCGCCCTGCCGGGCGACCATGCCGGGCAGCACGCAGCGCAGCAGGTTGTAGGGGCCGCGCAGGTTGGTCTCGACCACCTGCCACCACTGGTTGGCGTCGGTCTCCCAGATCGGCACCTCGGCGCGGTCCACCAGCCCGGCGTTGTTGACCAGCAGGTCGATCGGGCCGAGGTCGCGTTCGACGACCGGCACGGCGGCGCGCACCGAGTCGGGGCGGGTGACGTCGGCGGTGACGGCCACGCCCCGGGAGCCGTGCTTGACGCACTCCTTGAGGGTGTCGGTGAGCGTCTGGTGGGTGCGGCCGAGGAGGCCGACGGCCATCCCCTCGGCGGCCAGGCCGATGGCGATCTCCCGGCCGATGCCCCGGCCCGCGCCGGTGACCAGGGCGACCTGTCCTGCGAGCGATCCCGTCGACACCGTGTGCTCCCTTCCCGTCCCCGGCCCCCGTCTGCGGCATTCTGTCGGCCGCCCGGCGACGGCGGTCCCGGGCGCACCCGCCGGGGTCGCCGCCTCACCCGTTCGGAGGATTCCCCGCGGTGGCACTCCCGCGGGGAGGGGGTGACCTACCGGCCGGTACGGAGTAGTAACGTCGTCGGGGCGGTGACCGGTGCACCCATACCGGTACACCGGCCCGTTGACCAGCAGCTCGCTGGGCCACCAGTCGCTGGGCGACCCCCAGCACCACCGAAGGGCAACTGAGTGAGTGACATCGCGCGCGTCGGAGTAGTCGGCTGCGGCCTGATGGGGTCGGGCATCGCCGAGGTCTTCGCCAGGGCCGGCCTGGACGTCCTGGTGTCGGAGGCCAGTGGTGAGGCGCTGGAGTTCGGCCGCACCCGGCTGATCAACTCCCTGGAGACGGCCGTCAAGCGCGGCAAGCTGACCCCCGAGCAGCGGGACGAGGCGCTGTCCCGGCTGTCCTTCACCGTCGAGCTGTCCGACTTCGCCGACCGCGACCTGGTCGTCGAGGCCGTCGCCGAGCGCGAGGACGTCAAGGTCCGGATCTTCGAGACCCTGGACCGGGTGATCGAGCGCCGCGACGCGATCCTGGCCTCCAACACCTCCTCGATCCCGATCGTCAAGCTGGCCGCCGCCACCTCCCGCCCCGAGCAGGTGATCGGTCTGCACTTCTTCAACCCGGCACCGGTGCAGAAGCTGGTCGAGGTCATCCCGACCCTGACCACCTCGGCGACCACCACCGAGCGGGTCGAGGCCTTCGCCACCCAGGTGCTCGCCAAGGAGCCGATCCGCGCCCGCGACCGGGCCGGCTTCGTGGTCAACGCGCTGCTGGTGCCGTACCTGCTGTCGGCGGTGCGGATGTTCGAGACGGGTGTGGCCACCGCCTCCGACATCGACAAGGGCATGGAGGCCGGCTGCGCCCACCCGATGGGGCCGCTGCGGCTGTGCGACCTGATCGGCCTGGACACCATCGTCTCGATCGCCGAGTCGATGTACGACGAGTACAAGGAGCCGCTGTACGCCGCTCCCCCGCTGCTCTCCCGGATGGTCGACGCGGGCCTCCTCGGCCGCAAGTCCGGCCGCGGCTTCTACGACTACACCACGAGCGCCTGACCTGCAGAGACGTCGCCGACGCGGACCGGTACGTGCTGGTACGGCCGGCGGGGCCCGGCACGGACGACGGCGGGGCCCGGTGGTCGTGATCCGACCGCCTGGCCCCGCCGCTTGGCGTCGCGTCAGCTGTTGATGCTGTAGCTGTCGCCGTAGACCTTCCACTTCAGCGGCGGGTTGAGGTCGAAGTTCTTGGCGTTGAGGAAGACCGACTGCTCGGTGTCCACCCGGCTGGTGTCGGAGTGGGCCTCCTCCTTCTTCATGACCACCTTGCGGGCGTCCAGGAAGGCCTTGAGGTAGGTGGCCTCGTCGCCGCCCTGGGCGGGGGTCTTGGCCTTCTTCATGGCGGCGGCGCGGATGCCGCCGAAGCTGTCCGAGCTGTTGCCGGGGCCGTGCATGACGATGGCGTCGTAGTAGGCGAACTGGCCGAGCGCGCGCAGGCCGTCCGCCTTGGCCTGCTTGACGGCGGGGTTGAAGTACACCCGGTCGCGCTCGTCGTTCTGGGCCTGCTGGAAGACGGTGTCCTTGGCGGCGGTGGCCCAGTCGTGCTCGAACGCGGAGCCGAGGCCGGCGTGCGACTCGGTGCCGTTGACCTTCTTCAGGGCCGGCAGGTACTTGGCGAGGATGTTGCCGGGCTTGAGGTCGGTGTAGTGCTGGACCAGGTCCAGCATGTCGCCCGTGCCGGAGCAGAAGCCGATGATGCCGGCGGTGTAGCCGCGGCCGTCCTTGATGTCCTCGATGTACTGGTACTGGGCCTTCCAGTCCAGGGAGGAGTTCTCCGCGCTGGACACCAGCTGCATCGCGATGTCCTTCTTGTGCGGGTCGTCCAGCCCGACCCCCTGGAGCCGGACGGACGCGGCCGGCGCCGGAGCGGCCTGGGCCGCCGTGGTGGCCGCGATGGTGAGGGGTGCGGCCACCAGGGCGGCGGCGAGAGCGATCCGGAGGGCACGACGGGGCTGAGGGCGCATGGGAAGCTCCGATTCCTCGATGGGTTAGGAAACTTTCCTAACGAGGGAAAAGGAAACGCCCTCAGACCCCGCCCCCGCAAGGGGTTTGACGGAAACTCTTCAAGCGATCATGGGAGCCGCAGGTCAGACCGCCCGGCGCCGCACCCACCAGACCGCCGCCGCGCACAGCACCGCGGCGAGCAGCGCCATCCAGCCGAACTCGACGAGCTGGAACAGCCAGTAGCGACTCTCCGGCTGGTAGGTCTCGTGCAGCGAGTAACCGCCCTCGGTCAGCAGCTTCTGGGCTCCGTAGTAATCGCCGCCCAGGTCGTAGAGCCGGCCGATGCCGAGCTGGTTCCCCGCCGGATCGGTGACCCAGACGCTCCCCTCCCAGCGGTGGTCGACCGAGGCCTGCGCGAGCGTGTGCACGGTGTCCTGGAGCGGCGTGCGGTAGTGGAAGCGCAGCGACTCGGCGACCAGGGTGGTCACGACCGAGGCCGCGACCCCGATCCCCAGCGCCACCACGGTCCGCCTGAGCACCGCGCCGGCGAGCACGGACAGCGCGAAGACCAGCAGCACCCGACCGACCAGCGCGGGCGGGGCGCTCGTGAACACCAGTGCGGAGAACCGGCCCGCGTTCGTCGCCAGCGGCGCGATCCACCAGTTGAGCACCGCGGCCAGCAGGGCCGTCGCCACGGCCAGCACGCCGCCGACGACCACCAGCCCGCCGACCGTCCACCGGCTGCGCCCGGCCCCCTGGGTCCAGACGAACCGAACCGTGCCGTGCTCGAACTCGCGGGCCAGCAGCGGCGCTCCCACGAAGGCCCCGAGCGCGCCGCCCAGGAAGTAGACCAGGTTCCCGCCGACCGCCAGCTCGGCGCCGTACTCGCGCAGGAACACCTTCCAGCGCTCGTTGCAGGTCCGCAGTGCCATGTCGCACCCGCCCGCACCCGAGCGGTCGAGCCCCGCGTGGACGTAGTACCCGGTGATGGCCAGCACGAGGGCCAGCCCGGCGAGGACGCCCAGCAGGGTCCGCAGCGCGGGCCGGTGGCGCAGCCCGGCCGCGCGCAGAACGGCGGAGCGGGGCGGTGCGAGGGTCGTGGAGCTCACGGCAGCAGTACCTTCTCGTTCGGGGGGACGGCCCCGCGCGGGCCGGGCAGGGCGGAGGCGGCCGGCTCCCGCAGGTATGCGAGCACCAACTCCTCCAGGCCGACGCGCTGTTGGCGCCAGCCGCCGGAGACCGGGGCGTCCACGCCACCGGTGCGGACCAGCAGGTGCGACTGGGCGCCGGCCCGGCGGTCGCGGACCACCGGCAGGCGCTCGGCGACCGCGTCCGCCTCCGCCGTCGGACCGGTGAGCATCCGGTGGCCGCCCAGCAGGTCGTCCACCTCCCCAGACACCTGGACCCGGCCGCCGGCCAGCACCACCAGGTAGTCGCAGCTCTGCTCCAGCTCGTTGACGGCGTGCGAGGAGAACACCACCGAGAGCCCGTCCTCGGCCACCGCGGTCAGCAGCACGGCCATGAAGTCGTGCCGGGCGAGCGGGTCGAGCGCGGCCAACGGCTCGTCCAGGAGCAGGAGTTCGGGCCGCTTGGCGAGGGCCAGGGCGAGCGAGACCTGCGCCTGCTGGCCGCCGGAGAGGCGGCCGTACCTGCGGTCCAGCGGGATGCCGAGGCCTTCCAGGTGGGCACGCGCCCGGGTGGCGTCCCAGCGGCGGTTCAGGTGGCGGCCCATCGCGAGCAGGTCCCGTACCGGCAGGCCCGGGTAGAGCGTCGCGTTCTGGGCGACGTAGCCGATCCGGTCCAGGGCCCTCGGCGAGCCCGGGAGCTGGTCGCCGAGGACGGTCATCGCCCCCGCACTGGGCAGGGTCAGGCCGGCGGCGAGGCCGAGCAGCGTGCTCTTGCCCGCGCCGTTCGGCCCGACCAGCGCCACCACGTGCCCGGCCGGGACGGCGAGGTGGCAGTCCCGCAGCGCCCAGGAGCGGCGGTAGCGCTTCCCGATCCCACTGCAGTCGATCACCGTGTCCGTCGCCATCACGCCACCACCCCGTCGCGCCCCTCACGCAGGTCGCGCAGCGCGTCCTCGAACACCGCGACCATCCCCCCTTCGTCCAGCCCGGCGGCCCGCGCCGAGCGCATCCAGTCCAGCAGGCCCCGCCGCAGCGCGGCCCGTTCACGCAGCGGCACCACCCCGGCGGGCAGCCCCCGCACGAAGGTGCCCTGGCCCCGGCGGCCGGCCGCGAGGCCGCGGTGCTCCAGCTCGCGGTACGCCTTGAGCACGGTGTTCGGGTTGATCGCCAGCCCGGCGACCACCTCGCGCACCCGGGGCAGCCGGTCTCCCTCGGTCAACCAGCCCATCCGCAGCGCCTGTTCGACCTGCTGCACGAGTTGCAGGTAGGTCGGGACACCGGAGGCCGGGTCGAGGCGGAACTCGATGGGCGAGGGCCGGTCGTCTACTTTATCTACTTCCATAGGTAAAGAGATAAACCATGGACTGAGGATCCGTCAAGCCAAGGCTCGGGAAAGACGGGAGGTCGCAGGCCGTCTCGCGGGCGGGCAAGCGGCAAGCGGGCGAGCGCGGGCGAGAGCGAGCGGGCAACGCGAAGGGCCCCGCCGCGGACCTCGTGGTCCGGGGCGGGGCCCTCCAGGGCACTACCGGGGGCTGCGCGATCAGGCGCCGCGCAGCACCGCCCCGGTGCGGGCGACGGCCTCGGCCACGGCCGCCTCGCGGGCGGCGGTGGCCTCGTCGGCGGTCAGGGTGCGGTCGACGGCGCGGAAGCGCAGCGCGTAGGCCAGCGACTTCCGGCCCTCGCCGACCTGCTCGCCGGTGAACACGTCGAACAGCCGGATGGCCTCCAGCAGTTCGCCGGCGCCGGCCCGCAGCGCGGCCTCGACGTCGGCGGCCGGGACGGCCGCGTCGACGATCAGCGCGACGTCCTGGGTGGCCACCGGGAAGCCAGAGACCGTCGGGCCGCTGACCCGCTCGGCGCCGTCGGCACCGAGCAGGTCGATGTCGATCTCCATCGCGGCGGTCCGGGCCGGCAGCCCGAGCGCCTTGACCACCCGGGGGTGCAGCTCACCGGCGTGGCCGACCACCCGGTCGGTGCCGGCGACGACCAGCTCGGCGCAGCGGCCCGGGTGCCAGGGCGCGGACTGCCCCTGGCGGACGGTCAGCCCGACGCCGGCCGCCCGGGCCACCGTACGGGCCGCCTCGACGGCGTCCGCCCAGAAGGCCTCGGCGCCCTTGCCCCACCAGCCGGACGGCAGCCGCTCACCCGAGAGGGCGACGGCGATCCGGCGCGGCTGGTCCGGCAGCGCCGCGTCCAGCTCGGCCAGCTCCTCGGCGCTGGGCCGGTGGTCGACGGCCGGGCGCGGGGCCACGCTCGGCTCGTCCTTGGGCAGGAAGACGGTGCCGGCCTCGTAGATCGCCAGGTCGGTGTTGCCCCGGCCGATGTTGCGGCGCAGCGCGCCGAGGAGGCCCGGCAGCAGCGTGGTGCGCAGCGCCGGCTCCTCGTCGTTGAGCGGGTTGACCAGCTTCACCGTCCGGCGGCGCCGGTCGTCCGCCGCCAGGCCGAGCGCGTCCCAGGCGGCCTCGCCGAGGAACGGGTAGTTGTTGACCTCGACGTAGCCGGCCGCGGCCAGCGCGACGCCGATCCGGCGGTTGACCCGCTGGGCCTCGGTCAGGCCCTTGCCCGGGGGCACGCTGGGCATCCGGGCGGGGACGTTGTCGTAGCCCTCCAGCCGGATGACCTCCTCGGCGAGGTCGTACGGGTCGGTGAGGTCCGGGCGCCAGGTCGGCGGGGTGACCTCCAGGACGTCGGAGCCGGCGACGGAGCAGCCGATCTCCTGCAGGCGCCGGGTGACGGTCTCGCGGCCGTACGCGGTGCCGGCGACCCGGTCGGGCAGGTCGGCGGCGATGGTGATGGTGCGCACCGGGTGCGGGCCGGCGATGTCGGTGACCCCGGCCTCGGCGGTGCCGCCGGCGATCAGGACCAGCAGGTCGACGGCGCGCTGCGCGGCGGCGCGGGCGGCCTCCGGGTCGACGCCGCGCTCGAAGCGCTTGGACGCCTCGGAGGGCAGCTTGTGCCGCTTGGCGGTGCGGGCGATGGCGACCGGGTCGAAGTGCGCCGCCTCGATGATCACCTCGGTGGTGCCCGGGCCTGCGGCCGGGTCGAGGATCTCGGTGGAGGCGCCGCCCATCACGCCGGCCAGGCCGATCGGGCCGCTGTTGTCGCAGATCAGCAGGTCCTCGGCGGCGAGCTTGCGCTCGACGCCGTCGAGGGTGGTGAGGGTTTCGCCCTCCTCCGCCCGGCGCACCGTGATCGGGCCGTTCACGCGCTGCTTGTCGTAGGCGTGCAGCGGCTGGCCGACCTCCAGCATCACGTAGTTGGTGATGTCGACGGTCAGCGAGATCGGGCGGATGCCGGCCTTCTGCAGGCGGCGCTGCAGCCAGATCGGCGACTTGGCGTCCGGGTCGACGCCGACGACCGTACGGGCCACGAACCGGTCGCAGCCGGCCGGGTCGTCGACCTTGACCAGGTAGCCGAAGGAGTTGGCCGGCGGCACGTCGAGCAGCGCCGGGTCGGCCAGCGGCAGCCCGTACGCGGCGGCGGCCTCGCGGGCCACGCCGCGCAGGGACAGGCAGTAGCCGCGGTCCGGGGTGACGGCGATGTCGAGCACCTCGTCGACGAGCTGGAGCAGCTCGATGGCGTCGGTGCCGGGCTCGTACTCCGGCGGGAGCACGATGATGCCGTCGTGGTCGTCGCCCATGCCCAGTTCGCGGGCGGAGCAGATCATGCCGGCCGAGGTCTGGCCGTAGGTCTTGCGGGCCGCGATCGGGAACGGGCCGGGGAGCACCGCGCCCGGGAGCACGACCACGACCTTGTCGCCGACGGCGAAGTTGGACGCGCCGCAGACGATCTCCTGCGGCTCGCCGGTGCCGTTGGCGTCGCCGACGTTGACGAAGCAGTGCCGGATCGGCTTCTTGAAGCCGGTCAGCTCCTCGATGGAGAGCACCTCGCCGACCACCAGCGGGCCCTTGAGGTCGGCGCCGACGCGCTCGACGGTCTCGACCTCCAGGCCGGCCCGGACCAGGCGCTCGGCGACGTCACGGCCGGTCTCGCCGGCCGGCAGGTCGACGTACTCGCGCAGCCAGGAAAGCGGGACGCGCATCAGATCTCCATCCCGAACGGGAGGGTGAAGCGCACGTCACCCTCGACCATGTCGCGCATGTCGGCGACGTTGTGACGATTCATCAGGATCCGCTCCAGGCCCAGGCCGAACGCGAAGCCGCTGTAGCGGTCCGGATCGACACCGCAGGCGACGAGCACCCGCGGGTTGACCACGCCGCAGCCGCCGAGCTCGATCCAGCCCTCGGAGGAGCAGGTGCGGCACGGGCGGTCCGGGTTGCCGACGCTCGCGCCCAGGCACACGAAGCACTGCAGGTCGACCTCGGCCGACGGCTCGGTGAACGGGAAGTACGAGGGCCGCCAGCGCAGTTCCAGGTGGTCGCCGATCAGCTTCTCGACCAGCACCTCGATGGTGCCCTTGAGGTCGGCGAAGGTGATGCCCTCGTCCACCGCGAGACCCTCGACCTGGCGGAACACCGGGGTGTGGGTGGCGTCCAGCTCGTCGGTCCGGTAGACCCGGCCGGGGCAGATCACGTAGATGGGCGGCTCGCGGTCGAGCATGGTGCGGGCCTGGACCGGGGAGGTCTGGGTCCGCAGCACCACGCCGGAGTCGGCGCTGCCGTCCGGGGCCTGGACGAAGAAGGTGTCCTGCATCGAGCGGGCCGGGTGGTCCGGGCCCAGGTTGAGGGCGTCGAAGTTGAGCCACTCGGCCTCGACCTCGGGGCCCTCGGCGACCTGGTAGCCCATGGCGACGAAGGTGTCCTCGATGCGCTCGGCCATGGTGGTCAGCGGGTGCCGGGCGCCGCGCGGGGCACGGTCGTAGGGCAGCGTGACGTCCACCGCCTCCTCGACCAGCACGCGGGCGTCCCGCTCCGCCTCCAGTTCGGCCTGCCGCTTGGCGAGGGCCTGGTTGACGGCGCCGCGGGCCTGGCCGATCAGCTTGCCGGCCGCGGCCTTGGCGTGCGGGGGCAGAGCGCCGATCTCGCGGTTGGCGAGCGAGAGCGGGGACCGGTCGCCGGTGTGGGCGACCTTGGCCTGCTTCAGCTCGTCCAGGGTGCTGGCGGCGGCGAAGGCGGCGACGGCCTCGTCCCGCGCCTGCTCCACCACCTCGGGCTTGAGGGCCTCGACCTCGACCGGGTCGTACGACTTGTTGGGTGCCGACATCTCTATCTTTCCCGTGCTCCTGCTCGTCCGTGCTCAGGTGTGTGGGCTCGCCTTCGCGTCACGCCCGGCGGGGCCGGGGCACGGGCAGCCGGTCACCGTTCACCGGAGGCTCACGGGAGTGGGTGTCCGCGGCTCAGCCGCGCGGGGCGTTGCGCGACGCCAAAGGTCGAGTGTAGTCGCAGCGCGTAGCGCGACTGCCGCGAAGCCCGTCCGGAGCCGACCCGCCGACTGCTCAGAGCATGAAGTCGGGCACCCCGGCGGGCAGGACAAATCGGAACCGGGCGCCACCGCCGGGCGCGCGGTCGACGCGGACCGAGCCGCCGTGGGCCTCCACGATGCCCTTGACGATGTAGAGGCCCAGGCCCGTGCCGCCGCGCTTGGAGCCGCGCCAGAAGCGGGTGAAGACGCGCGGCATCGACTCCTCGGGGATGCCGCTTCCTTCATCGCTCACGGTGACCGCGGTGCCTTCCACGATGCGGGGCGGGGTGCCGGAGCGCTCCCAGACGGGCGCCTCGACGACCTCCTTGGCCGGTGCCACCTCGATCGTGACAGTTCCCTCCCCGTGCCGCACCGCATTTTCCAGCAGGTTGGCGAGCACCTGGTCGACCTTGTCCGGGTCGGCCCACAGGACGGTCAGCGGCTCGCTGATCCGGATGTCGAAGCGCTCCTCGGGGATGCCGGTGGCGACCTTGCGCACGACGTGCCGGCGCACCGCCGCGGCCAGGTCCACGACCTGCTTGCGCAGCTCCAGCCGGCCGGCGTCGATCCGGGAGATGTCCAGCAGTTCGGCGATCAGCCGGGTGACCCGGTCCGCGTCGGCGTCGACGGTCTCCAGCATCAGCCGCTTCTGCCCGTCGGTGAACCGCTCCCACTTGGCCAGCAGCGTCGCCGTGAAGCCCTTGACGCTCGTCAGCGGGGAGCGCAGCTCGTGCGCGACGGTGGCGATCAGCTCGGCGTGGCTGCGCTCGGTGCGGCGCCGGGCCTCGGTGCCGCGCAGGGCGATCACCAGGCGCTCCAGCGGCCCGCAGGGCGCCGCGCGGACGTACCGGGCGGAGACCAGCACCTCACGACCGCCGGGCAGCAGCAGATTGCGCTCCGGCTGACGGGTGCGGGTGGCCAGGCCGCCGTACGGGTCGGTCAGCTGCCACCAGCGGTGGCCGTCCAGGTCCTCCAGCGGGAGGGCGTCCTCCAGCTCGCAGCCGAGCGCGGCCGCCGGAGGCACGCCCGTGAGCCGGGCCGCGGCCCGGTTGAAGCAGACCACCCGGCCCAGCCCGTCGGCGACCACCAGGCCGTCCGGCAGGTCGTCCGGGTCGAGCTCGGGTCCGCTGCCGACCATGGGTTGCCTCCCCGATTACCCACCGTGCCGTTCCCCCCACCGAGGCAGACCCTAGCGCCTCCCAGCCCGCCGCAGTAGGGCTTGCAACGGGTGATCCGGGCGCGCCCCCGGGCGCGTCAGGCGTTCGGGCGGCAGCCGCCGGGCGAACGCTGCGCGCGGGCGGAGGCGTACAGGCAGACGGCCGCGGCGGTGGCCAGGTTGAGGCTCTCGGCGTGGCCGTGGATCGGCACGCGCACGACCTCGTCGGTGAGCGCGCGGGTCTCCTCCGGGAGCCCCCACGCCTCGTTGCCGAACACCCACGCGCCGGGCGCGCCCAGGGTGCCCTCGTCCAGCTCCTGGTCCAGGTCGCGCTCCCCCGCGCCGTCCGCGGCGAGCACCCGGACGCCGGCCTCGCGCAGCCTGCCGACGGCCTCCTCGACCGGCACGCCGACCGCCACCGGCAGGTGGAAGAGGCTGCCCACGGAGGCGCGGACGGCCTTCGGGTTGTAGAGGTCCACGGAGGCGTCGGTGAGCACCACGGCGTCCGCCCCGGCCGCGTCGGCCGTACGCAGCACGGTGCCGGCGTTTCCGGGGTCGCGCACGTGCGCGAGGATCGCGACCAGCTTCGGGCGGGCCGCCAGCACCTCGGCGAACGGGGTGTCGATGAAGCGGCAGAGCGCCACGATGCCCTGCGGGGTCACCGTGTCGCAGATGTCGGCCATCACCTCGTCGGTGGCGGTCAGCACCGGCAGCCCCTCCGCCAGGGCCGCCTCGACGATCTCCGCGTGCCGCTCGGCGGCCTCCAGGCCCACGTACACCTCGACCACGGCGTGCTCGGACGTACCCGGCAGCCTGCCGAAGGCGACGGCCTCCCGGACGGCCTGCGGGCCCTCGGCCAGGAAGCGCCGCTCCTTGGTGCGCTGGTTGCGCTTGGCCAGCCGACGGGCGGCGACGACGCGCGGCGAGCGCAGGGAGGTCAGCAGGGGGGTGTCGGTGCTCGGCATGGTCTCGGTTCTCTGGGGGCGCGGGCGGACGGACGGCGCGGTGCGGACGGAGGCCGCTGACGGGCGGAGGCCGCTGAGGGGCGGAAATGCCGAACCGGACCCGCAGGCGAGCCTGCGGGTCCGGTCAGAGCTCAACCGATCTCGGAAGATCAGGCGGCGTCGGCGGCGGCCTTCGGGGCGTTCACGTCGGCCGGCAGCGCCTTCTGGGCGACCTCGACCAGGGAGGCGAACGCACCCGGGTCGTTGACGGCCAGGTCGGCCAGCATCTTGCGGTCGATCTCGACGCTGGCGGCCTTCAGGCCCTGCACGAAGCGGTTGTAGGTGATGCCGTTGGCACGGGCCGCAGCGTTGATGCGCTGGATCCACAGCTGACGGAAGTCGCCCTTGCGCTTCTTGCGGTCGTTGAAGTTGTAGACCAGCGAGTGGGTGACCTGCTCCTTGGCCTTGCGGTACAGCCGCGAACGCTGGCCACGGTAGCCGCTGGCGCGCTCCAGGATGACCCGGCGCTTCTTGTGGGCGTTGACTGCCCGCTTGACGCGTGCCACTTGATTACTCCTTGGGTTGGACCACGGACTACTTCACGTGGTCCGTCATTCGAATGGGTCGGGAAGGATCAGCTGTCCCGCTCGGGCTCGCACCGGGCGGGAGGGCGATCACTTGCCGAGAAGCTTCTTGATCTTCTTGGCGTCAGCGGGGGCCAGCTCGACCGTCCCGGCCAGCTTGCGGGTCAGCGTCGAGGGCTTGTGCTCCAGGAGGTGGCGGCGGCCGGCGCGCTCGCGCAGCACCTTGCCAGAGCCACTGATCTTGAAGCGCTTGCTGGCGCCACTGTGCGTCTTCTGCTTCGGCATTTCGCCGTATCTCCTCGTCGGTCCCGTCCGCGCCCGCGCGGCGCCTGCCACGCGGGCGTGAACTGGATGGATCTGTGGTGACCGGGCGGGGCGCCCGTCACCTTGGGGGCCGGTCTCCCGGGTCGCCCTGGCCGGTGAAGGCTCAGGCGCCCTGGGAGGCGGCCGGCTGCTCGACCGGAGCGTCGGCCTCGGGGGCCGGAGCCTCGGCCGGGGCGTCCTGCGCCTCGTCCTCGGCCGCGGCGTCGTCGGTCGCCTCGTCCTCGGCGACGTCGTCGTCGATCGCCAGGTCATCGGCCAGGTCGTCGGCGAGGTCGTCGTCGAGCGCCACGTCGTCGGCGGCGTCGGAGCCGGGGGTACGGCCCTGACGCTCGGCCTTGCGGGCGTCCGCGAGGGCGCGGGCCTCGGCCATCGCCTCGGTCTTCTTCTTGTGCGGGCCAAGAACCATGATCATGTTCCGGCCGTCCTGCTTCGGCGAGGACTCGACGAAGCCCAGGTCCTGGACGTCGTCGGCGAGCCGCTGCAGCAGGCGGAAGCCCAGCTCGGGGCGGGACTGCTCACGACCACGGAACATGATCGTGATCTTGACCTTGTCGCCCTGCTTGAGGAACCGAACGACGTGACCCTTCTTGGTGTCATAGTCGTGCGGGTCGATCTTCGGCCGGAGCTTCATCTCCTTGATGACCGTGTGCGCCTGGTTCTTGCGCGCCTCACGAGCCTTCATGGCCGACTCGTACTTGAACTTGCCGTAGTCCATGAGCTTGCACACCGGCGGCCGGGCGGTCGCCGCGACCTCGACCAGGTCGAGGTCGTACTCCTGCGCAAGCTCCAGCGCCTTGGCAAGCGGCACGATGCCGACCTGCTCGCCGCTGGGACCGACGAGTCGCACCTCCGGAACGCGGATCCGGTCGTTGATGCGGGGCTCGGTGCTGATGGGGCCTCCTCGGTTGCACCTTCTGCGATGCGGCCGTCGGACGGCGGTCGCACGTAGTGGACTCGACCACTGGGCGGGGCTTCATTCGTGCTGCGCTGCCCGGCACCTTTCGGCACCGTGTGCACCGCGACACGAAAAAAGCCCCGCTCGGTACAAGCGGGGCTCCACACACTCCGGAGGCAACGCCCTGGTGAGGAGCGCTGCGGCGACCCGGCGCCGTGGCGCCCGTCGCGGACCGGACCCGTCGACCGCGAGGCCGATCGGGTGGGAGACTTTCGCGGTTGCCCTCTCGGGCCTCCTGGGTGGAGCCTCCTCTTGCTGGCCGGACTCCCCTGCGGGATTCCGGCCGGTCAGTCTCGAAGCATACAGCGTCACGCTGTAGAACACTATTCCGCCCCACTTAGGACCAACTTGTACGCTCCAGGGGTACGGACACCGGCACGACGGAACGAGCCCCCCTTGAGCAGCGAGCCCACCCAGACCCCCGGCGCGGACGACGACGCGATCGGCTTCGACGACCTGACCCGCGACATCGCCGAGGTCCCGGCCGTCGAGGTGATCACCACCGTCGCGGTGCACCTGATGAGTGCGGCCGCCGTCAAGTGCGGGCTCGCCGAGGGCGGCGAGAAGGACAAGGACCTGGACGAGGCCCGCAAGCTGATCACCGCGCTGGCCGGGCTGGTCACCGCCGGCGCCCCGGAGATCAGCAACTTCCACGCCGCCCCGCTGCGGGACGGACTGCGCTCGCTGCAGCTGGCCTTCCGCGAGGCCTCACTCGTGCCGGACGCCCCGGGCGCGGGCCCGGGCGAGAAGTTCACCGGGCCCGTCTACTCCTGAGCCCGACCGGGAAGGACCGCCTGCTCACGTGAGCAGGCGGTCCTTTGTCGTTCCCGTACCTGTCGTTCCCGTACCTCTCGTGCCGCTGCCGCTACGGCTGCCGCTACCGCCGCTACCGCCGGTACAGCGGCTCCCCCGGCAGCTGCGCGTCGGCCGGCAGCACCGCGAGGTCCAGCCCCCGGTCGAGCCGCACCCGCAGCACCGGGTCGGCGGCCACCGCCTGCCCGACCCGCTGCGCGGCGGCCTGCAGGGCCGCCTGGTCCAGCGCCGGGTCGAACACCACAGCGAGCACCCCGTCCGAGTCGTCGGAGGCGGCCAGCAGCCCGCTGACCACCTGCGGCTCGGCCGCCAGCAGCGCCCGGACCGCCTCGCGCACCTCCGGATCCCGCGCAGGCGGCAGGAACGGGCGGTTCTCCGCGAGCGCCCGCAGTCGGGCGCCGCTCAGCTGGAAGGGCACCGGCCCGGCCGGGTCGATCAGGAGCGTGTCGGCGCGCTCCGAGAAGGCCACCATCGCGGCCTGCGGGGCGGCCGTGGGCGCCGGGCGGGCATCGGCGCGCCAGCGGGCGAGCGTCTCCAGGGAGGTGAAGGCCGGCAGCGCGCGGCGCCCGTCCGGGGCCTCCAGCACCGGGACGGCCATGTCGCTGGTCTTCTCGTGCCGGTGCCCGTGCTCGTCCACCTCGACCTCGCCGAGGATCGCGACGATCGGGACCATCAGCCGGGTCGGCGTCAGCGCCGCCAGCACCCCGGGCTCGGCCGCGCGGTCCCGCGACCAGCGGGCGAGGGCCTCGCGGAGCGCCGGATCAGCGGTGCCGTCGTCGTCGCCGAAGCCGGGGTTCGGGATGTTCCTGCCGGCGAACGCCGGGTCAGAGAAGTCGTTGCGGTCCACCCGCCCGACCCTATGCCACCGCGCGCGACGGGCCCATTTCCCGGCCCGCACCCCCTACCCACCGGTAGCCCGCTGTGGCACCCTGCGCCCATGGTGATCCTCGACGCGCCCGCACCCGCCCCGGTCTCCGACCGCCTCCGGTACGACCGCGCCACCGCGCACCTGGACGGACCGGTGGCCGTCGTGGACCTCGACGCCTTCGACGCCAACGCCGCCGACCTGGTGCGCCGGGCGGGCGGCAAGCCGGTCCGGGTGGCCGCCAAGTCGGTGCGCTGCCGGGCCCTGCTGGAACGGGTGCTGGCCATGGACGGCTTCGCCGGAGTGATGAGCTTCACCCTCGACGAATCGCTCTGGCTGGCCCGGACCGGCGTCCGGGACGTCCTGCTCGCCTACCCCAGCGCCGACCGCGCCGGATTCGCCGAGCTGACCGCCGACCGGGAGGCCGCCCGGCAGCTCACCGTCGTCCTGGACGACCCGGCCCAGCTGGACCTGATCGACAAGGCCCGCGGCGGCGACGCCGAGGTGCGGGTCTGCCTGGAACTGGACACCGCGCTGCACCTGCTGGGCGGCCGGGTCCGGGTGGGCGCCCGGCGCTCGCCGCTGCGCACCCCCGAGGACATCGGCACCTTCGCCGAACTCGTCCAGCGCCGCCCTGGCTTCCGGGTGGTCGGCCTGATGGCGTACGAGGGCCACGTCGCCGGGGTGGGCGACCGGGTGCCCGGACGGCCGGTGCGCTCGCAGCTGATCCGGCTGATGCAGGCCAAGGCCCGGGCCGAACTGGCCGAACGGCGCGCGGCGGTGGTCCGGCGGCTGCGGCAGGTCGCCGAGCTGGAGTTCGTCAACGGCGGCGGCACCGGCAGCGTGGAGTCCACCGTGGCCGAGCGCGCCGTCACCGAGGTGGCGGCCGGCTCCGGGCTGTACGCGCCGCAACTGTTCGACAACTACCGCTCGTTCCGGAGCCGTCCCGCCGCGCTGTTCGGCCAGCCGGTGGTGCGCCGCCCCGGCGTCGGCGTGGTGACGGTGCTCGGCGGCGGCTATCCGGCCTCCGGCGCGCCCGGCCCGGACCGCTCACCCGTGCCGTACCTGCCGCCGGGCCTGCGCTACGACCCGATGGAGGGCGCCGGGGAGGTGCAGACCCCGCTGCTCGGCTCGGCCGCGGACGACCTGCTGATCGGCGACCGGGTCTGGTTCCGGCACGCCAAGGCGGGCGAGCTGTGCGAGCGCTTCGCCGAACTCCACCTGATCGAGGGCGACCGCATCGTCCGGACCGTGCCGACGTACCGGGGTGAGGGGAAGACCTTCCTCTGACGCCCCGTCCGCCGTTGCCCTACCGTGGTGGTGACACCACGAGCGACAGGGGGCGGCATGGAAGCCGAGATCACGGAGCTTGCGACCAGGGGTGCGACCGCACTGGTGGGCCTGATGGTCACCGAGGCCTGGGCGCGGGTCAGGCCGCGCTTCGCCGCCCTGTTCGGACAGGACCGGGAGGAAGAGGTGGGCCAGGAGCTGGAGGAGATCCGGATCGAGGTCGCCGACGATCCGGAGGAGGGCGAGGCCCAGACCTCCCAGTGGCAGCGGCGGTTGCGCCTGACACTGCGGAACAACCCGGAGGCGGTCGCCGAACTCCAGGCGATCCTCGACGAGTTCACCCCGAGGCGGCCTGAGCAGGAGGCCGGCTCCACGTACGTCTACAACACGATCAAGGACGGGACGCACAGCGGGACCACGATCCAGGCCGGCGTCATCCACCACATGCGCCCCTGACCTTTCCGGAGCCTCAAGCGGGCCCGATGGGAGAGTCAACTCCGGCCTCCCATCGGGCCTTTGCGCTGCTCGGAGGCCTACAGACCGTCAACAACTGGCGCACGCAAGGCTATTGCGCTCTGGTCCAGACCAATCCTACGCTCTGGCCGGGGGCCGCGCGCCGGGCCGGCGACTCCCGAACGGGCAGGCGTGCCCGCTCCCCCACACCCGCCCGGGAACGACGGTCAAGGAGTCCCCACCCCATGTCCATCAAGCGAAGTGCCCTGTCCGTCGGCGTGGTCGGCGCCGCGGTCCTCGCGGTGGCCGCGACCACCGCCGGCACCGCCGCCGCCCACGGCACGATGACCAACCCCGTCAGCCGGGTCGGCGCCTGCTACGCGGAGGGCCCCGAGCACCCGGTCTCCCAGGTCTGCAAGGACCTCGTCGCGGCGAGCGGCACCCAGCCGCTGTACGACTGGAACGAGGTCAACATCGCCAACGCCAACGGCAACAGCCAGGCGCTGATTCCGGACGGCAAGCTCTGCTCGGCCAACCGCGACAAGTACGCCGCACTGGACTGGCCGCGCCTCGACTGGCCCGCCACCCCGGTCAAGCCCGGCGCGTTCACCTTCCAGTTCCGCACCACCGCGCCGCACGTCGGCACCCAGACCGTCTACCTCACCAAGCCGGGCTACGACCCCACCAAGCCGCTGAAGTGGTCGGACCTCGACCCGGCCCCGGTGGCCAAGGTGCAGGTCGACCGCACCGCCACCAACGGCTACTACACCTACTCCGGCACCCTGCCGCAGCGCACCGGCCGCCAGCTGCTGTACATGGTCTGGCAGCGCAGCGACAGCCCGGAGGCGTTCTACAGCTGCTCCGACGTCGACTTCGGCGCGGCCGCGGCGGCCGGCACCGCGGCCGTCCCGGCGCTCGCCGCCCAGGCCCCGGCCGCGCCCAGCGACGCCCAGATCGCGGCCGACGCGGCGAAGTCGACGGTCGCCCACCACGGCCACGGCGGGGATCCGAACGCCCCGGCCGGCCGGATCGTCCCGACCAGCTCCGCGGCCGTGGCCGGCACCTCGGCCACCGGTCCGCTGCTGCTCGCCGGTGCCGCCGCGATCGGCGTCGGCTGGGCGGGCATGGTGCTCCGGCGCCGTCGCGTCGAGGCTGTTCGACGCGACTCCTGACGCCGGACGCGGGACCGGGCCGGCCACACCCCCGTCCGGCCCGGTTCCCGTGACTGCGACGACGTCCGCCGGTGAGACGGGGAGGACGGTGCGGGCGGTGAAGACGGTGAAGACGCGAACGGCGGCGGCCCACCCGGAGGATCCCTCCCGGGTGGGCCGCCGCCGTGTGAGGAGCGCGGGGCTCAGGTGGTGGTGCCCGGTCCGGAGCCCGCGCCAGCACCGTTGCCCGCACCGTTGCCCGCTCCGGAGCCCGAGCCGGTGCCGGGGAGCCCCGGGATTCCGGGGGTGCCGGGGATGCCGGGAAGGCTCGGCAGCTTGCCCTTGAAGTCGGCGATGCCCTGGACCACGGTGTCCATCACGGCGACGTCCGGCGCCTTGTCGGCGATGTCGAAGCCGAAGTGCACCGAGACCAGGGCCTTTCCGTCGGCGGACGGGAAGACCACGGTCTGCACGTAGCCGTTGTTGCCCTTGGGCGCGTCGACCTTCCAGCGGACCAGGTAGCCGTCCTGGCCCTTGACCTTGACCGCCTCGGACTTGAGCTCCTGATGCCCGGTGATGTCGCCGTACGACTCCTTGGCGGCCTTGGCGATGTCGGCCTTGGCCGCCGCCTGGACGTCGGTGCCGCCGCCGTCGATCCGGCCGGTGGTCACGCCGCCCAGGGTGCAGTTGTCGGTGCCGTCCGCGCAGGTGTACGAGCCGACGGTGATCATGGCGTAGCCGTCGCCGGAGGTGCCGGCCTGCCAGCCGGACGGGACCGGCAGGGTGAGCCGGTTCACCACGTCGATCGCCTGGCCGGCGCCGGGCCGCGCCTTGCCGCTGCCCTTGCCGTCCCCGCTGCCGCCGTTACCGCCACCGCCATTGCCACCGTTGCCGCCACCGCCCCCGTTGCCGCCGTTGCCGCCGAGGCCCGGGAAACCCTCCCAGGGCCCGGAGCCGCCCTGCGGGGCCTGGTGCCGGGCGGTGGGCTTCGCGCGGTCGCCGTGCCCGTCCATCGCGAGGTAGGTGATCCCCGAGCCGGCGCCCAGACCGAGCAGGGCGGCGACGGCGGCCACCACGACCAGCTTGGAGGGCTTACGCCAGGCCTTGCTCGGCGGCCCGGCGGGCGAGCCGTACGCGGCGCCGAAGGGCGGAGGTTCCGGGTAGCGGACGGTCGGGCCGCTGTCCAGGACCTCGCCCTCCAGCACCGTCGACTGCTCGGCCGTTCCCGGCTCCGGCCCCGTCTCCTGCTCCGGCTCGCCGGCCGCCGGGGCCTGCTGCGACGGGGCCGGGGCGTCCGAGGGCGCGGGCCGGGTGTCGGCCGTCCAGCCCTTGCCGTCCCACCACCGCTGCGCTCTCGGCTCGCCGGTGGTGTCCTTCGGGTCCGGGTACCACCCGGCGGGAATCTGCTCGCTCACAGCAGAGAATCTAAAGGCAGCCGGATAAACGCGAAATCAGCGCAACCGGTAATTCCCGCCGTTTTCGATGAAATTACTGTGAGAAGGTCCCGGCGCCCCGTCCGGGCGGCCGCTCAGAGCGGGGTGACGTACGCCCCGGAGATGCCGCCGTCCACCAGGAACTCGCTCGCCGTGATGAACGAGGAGTCGTCGCTGGCGAGGAACGCGACCGCGGCGGCGATCTCCTCGGCCCGGGCGAACCGGCCGAGCGGAATGTGCACCAGTCGGCGGGCGGCCCGCTCCGGGTCCTCGGCGAACAGTTCGCGCAGCAGCGGGGTGTCCACCGGCCCCGGCGACAGCGCGTTCACCCGGATCCCCTCCCGGGCGAACTGCACGCCCAGCTCGCGGGACATCGCGAGCACCCCGCCCTTGGAGGCGGTGTAGGAGATCTGCGAGGTGGCCGCGCCCATCCGGGCCACGAAGCTGGCGGTGTTGATGATCGAGCCCCGCCCGTGCCGGCGCATGTACGGCAGGGCGGCCTTGCAGCACAGGTAGACCGAGGTCAGGTTGACCTCCTGGACTTTCCGCCAGGCGTCCAGGCCGGTGGTGAGGATCGAGTCGTCCTCCGGCGGTGAGATGCCCGCGTTGTTGAACGCGACGTCCACGCCGCCGTAGGTCTCGTACGCCTCGTCGAACAGCGCCTCGACCATGTTCGGGTCGGTGACGTCGGTGTGCACGAACAGCCCGCCGACCTCCTTGGCGGCGGCCCGGCCGGTCTCCTCGTCGAGGTCCGCGCAGACCACGTTCGCGCCCTCCGAGGCGAGTCGGCGGGCGGCGGCCAGGCCGATGCCGCTCCCCGCGCCGGTGACCACGGCGGTGCGGCCGACCAGCCGGCGGCAGACCGCCGCGTCCTGCGCGGCGTGCTTCTCGCTCATCGGGCCGTCACTCCTCGCTCTGGATGAAGACGTTCTTGGTCTCGGTGAAGTGGCGCAGCGCGTCCGGCCCCAGCTCGCGGCCCACCCCGGACTCGCCGAAGCCGCCGAAGGGCGTCCAGTAGCGCACCGAGGAGTGCGAGTTGACCGACAGGTTGCCCGCCCGCACGCCCCGGGCCAGGCGCAGCGCGCGGCCGACGTCCCTGGTCCAGATCGAGCCGGACAGGCCGTAGCGGGTGGCGTTGGCCAGCCGCAGCGCGTCGGCCTCGTCGGTGAACGGGAGGACGGCGGCGACCGGGCCGAAGATCTCCTCGGTGACCGCCGGGACCTGCGGGTCGGTGGGGGCGACCACCGTCGGCGGGTACCAGAAGCCCGGCCCGTCCGGCACCTTGCCGCGGGCCAGTACCGGCAGTTCGGGGGTGACGTACGAGGCCACCCGGCGGACCTGGGCGGCCGAGATCAGCGGGCCGAGTCGGGTCTCCGGGTCGGTCGGGTCGCCGGTGCGCAGGGTCTCGACGGCGGGCAGCAGCAGGGCGAGGAAGTCGTCGTAGACCTCGCGCTGGACCAGGATCCGGCTGCGGGCGCAGCAGTCCTGGCCGCTGTTGTCGGCGAAGGACATCGGGTCGGCGGCGCGGGCCAGGTCTGCGTCGGCGAAGACGATGTTCGGGCTCTTGCCGCCGAGTTCCAGGGTGACCCGCTTGGCGCGGGCGGCGCAGCGGGCGGCGACCTCCTTGCCGACCACGGTCGAGCCGGTGAAGACGATCTTGCGGACGGCCGGGTGGTCCACCAGGGACCGGCCGGTGGTGCCGCCCGCGCCGGGGACGACCTGGAGGAGGCCCTCGGGCAGGCCCGCCGCCAGGGCGAGTTCGGCCAGCCGCAGGGCGGTCAGCGGGGTCGCCTCGGCGGGTTTGAGCAGGACGGCGTTGCCGGCGGCGAGGGCGGGGGCGAAGCCCCAGGCGGCGATCGGCATCGGGAAGTTCCACGGCGCGATCACCCCGACCACGCCGACCGGCTCGTGGAAGGTCACGTCCAGGCCGCCGGGCACCGGGATCTGGCGGCCGGTCAGCCGCTCCACGCCCCCGGCGGCGTACTCCAGCAGGTCCCGGACGTTGCCGGCCTCCCAGCGGGCGTTGCCCACGGTGTGCCCGGCCTCGCTCACCTCCAGGGCGGCCAGCTCGGGGACGTGCGCGTCGACCTGGTCGGCGAACCGGCGCAGCAGGCGGGCGCGTTCGCCGGGGGCGAGCGCGGCCCAGCCGCTCTGGGCGTCGAGCGCGCGCCGGGCGGCGGCGTCCAACTGCTCGGCGGTGGTGTCCGGGACGGCGGCGATCACCTCGCCGGTGGCGGGGTTGCGGACGGTGCTCGCGGTCGGCTGGTTCATGCCTCACACCCGTCGCTCATGCGTCACGTCCGTCGCTCATGCGTCACGTCCTCCACTCATGCGTCGCGTCCGTCGGCCATGCGTCACATCCGCTCGAAGGACCGGTAGCGTTCCCAGTCGGTGACGGCGCCGTCGTAGGCGGCCTGCTCGACCCGGGCCATGTTCAGGTAGTGCTCGACCACGTCGTCCCCGAAGGCCTCCCGAGCCAGTTCGCTCCGGGCCCACAGCTCCGCCGCCTCGCGCAGCGATCCGGGCACCCGGGCGTACTCCTCCACCGCGTAGGCGTTGCCGAGGCAGGGCGCGGGCAGTTCCAGCTTGCGCTGCAGCCCGTGCAGGCCGGCCGCGATCATCCCGGCCACCGCGAGGTACGGGTTGACGTCCCCGCCCGGCACCCGGTTCTCCATCCGCAGGCCGGGGCCGTGGCCGACCACCCGGTAGGCGCAGGTGCGGTTGTCCCGGCCCCAGGCGACGGCGGTCGGGGCGAAGGAGCCCGGGCGGTAGCGCTTGTAGGAGTTGATGTTCGGGGCGTAGAGCACGCTGAACTCGCGCAACGCGGCCAGCTGCCCGGCCAGGAAGTGCCGCATGGTGTCGGTCATCCGGCCGTCGCGGTCGGCGAAGGCGGGGGCGCCGACGGTGTCGCGCAGCGAGAGGTGGATGTGGCAGCTGTTGCCCTCGCGCTCGTCGTACTTGGCCATGAACGTGAGCGCGCAGCCGAGTTGGGCGGCGATCTCCTTCGCGCCGGTCTTGTAGACGCTGTGCTGGTCGCAGGTGGTGAGGGCGTCGGTGTAGCGGAACGCGATCTCGTGCTGGCCGAGGTTGCACTCCCCCTTGGCCGACTCCACGACCAGGCCGGCGCCGGCCATCTCGGTGCGGATCCGGGAGAGCAGCGGCTCGACGCGGGCGGTGCCCAACATCGAGTAGTCCACGTTGTAGAGGTTCGCCGGAGTCAGGCCGCGGTAGCCGCCGAGCCAGGCCTGCTCGTAGGTGTCGCGGAAGACCAGGAACTCCAGCTCGGTGCCGATGTCGGCGGCCAGGCCGTACTCGGCGAGCCGGGCGATCTGGCGGCGCAGCAGCTGGCGCGGGGCGGCGTCCACCGGGTGGCCGCCGTGCCGGGCGAGGTCGGCGGTGACCTGGGCGGTGCCCGGCTGCCAGGGGGTCAGCCGCAGGGTGCCGAGGTCGGGGCGCATCGCGAAGTCGCCGTAGCCGGTGGCCCAGGAGGAGAAGGCGTAACCGTCCACGGTGTTCAGGTCGACGTCGACGGCCAGCAGGTAGTCGCAGGCCTCGGCGCCGTTCTCGGCGACCTCGTCGAGGAAGAACCGGGCCGCGAACCGCTTGCCCTGCAGGCGGCCCTGCATGTCGGTGAAGGCGAGCGCGACGGTGTGCACCTCCCCGGCGTCCACCAGGGTGCGCAGTTCGTCCAGGGCCAGCGGCGGCCGGGGCGGCGAGCCCGCGGCGGTGTGCTCGGACATGGCTGAACCCTCCATCCTCGATCACTCTTCGAGATCAAGCGGTCACAGCGAACCGTACGGCCTGCGACTGACGGGGCGGAAGAGGGCGGACGGGTGTGGCGCGCCGACCGGCGGGGTTGACGGTAGATCAGACGGCCCGGGGGGAGAATGCCCGCCATGGATCGCAGGCCTTTGATCGGCGTCAGCACCTACCTGGTCGACGCGAGTTGGAGCAACTGGCGGAGCCGCCGGGTGGCCCTGGTGCCCGAGCGGTACACCGCGTACGTCCGGGACTCGGGCGGGATCGCCCTCCTGCTGCCGCCGGACGCCCCGGAGCGCGCCCCGGAGGTCCTGGCCCGACTGGACGCCCTGGTCATCGCGGGCGGCCCGGACGTCGATCCGGCGTACTACGGACAACCCGCCCACCCGGCAACGGAGGTGGACTCGCCGGAGCGGGACGCCTGGGAGATCGCGCTGCTGCGGGCGGCGCTGGCGGCGGGGATGCCGCTGCTCGGGGTCTGCCGGGGGATGCAGGTCCTCAACGTGGTGTGCGGGGGCACCCTGGTGCAGCACCTGCCGGACGTGGTGCCGGTGGATGTGCACGGCGGCACCACCGGGCACTACGGATCGCACCTGGTGCGGCCGGTGCCGGGGACACTGCTGGGCGGGCTGCTGCCGGAGAGCGAGCTGGAGGTGCCGACCTTCCACCACCAGGCCGTCGACCGGCTCGGGCAGGGCCTGCGGGTGAGCGCCCACGCACCGGACGGGACGGTGGAGGCGGTGGAGGGGCCGGGCTTCACGCTCGGGGTGCAGTGGCACCCGGAGCAGGGGGACGACCTGCGGCTGATGCGGGCCCTCGTCCGGGCGGCGACCGCCGCCACCCTGGACGCGGCGGCGCCGGGCTCGGTGGCGCTGGACGCGGCCACGCTCGACGCGATGGCGCTGGGGTAGCGGGTAGCGGGTAGCGGGCAGCGGTTAGCTCAACTGGGCGCTGACCCAAGGGGTTTGCGCTGGTCGGACGGCTGCGGCGGCCGCCTGGCACGGACGCGCGAACGGCAACGACAACGGTCACCAGTACAGCCTTTGGATCTTTGTCGATTCTGCGGTTCACTTCGGTTGCAGGGCGGTCGCGCCGCGCCCCCGTTCCCACCCGTGCGCCCAGAGAGGACTTCCATGGCCAGGCACGAGCATTCGCATGATGATCATGCGCATGATCACCAGCACGCCGGTGGGCAAGGCGGACACGCGCACGGCAGCCACGGGCACGGGAGCCGCGGCCACGGGAGCCACAGCCACGGCGGGCACGGCGGGCACTCGCACGGCGTCGCCGCCGACGCGGACCGCCGCTGGCTGCTCAGCGCCCTCGCCCTCATCGTCGTCTTCATGGCCGGCGAGGTCGCGGTCGGCTTCGCCGCTCAGTCCCTGGCGCTGATCTCCGACGCGGCGCACATGCTCACCGACGCCGCCGCGATCGCCCTGGCGCTGGTCGCGATGCGGCTCGCCGCCCGCCCGGCCCGCGGCGGCTACACGTACGGGCTCAAGCGGGCCGAGATCCTCTCCGCGCAGGCCAACGGGGTCACCCTGCTGGTGCTCTCGGCCTGGCTGGGCTACGAGGCGATCACCCGGATGTTCGAGCCGCCGGCCGTCACCGGCTCGCTGGTGCTGGTCACCGCGCTGATCGGCATCGTGGTCAACCTGGCCGCCGCCTGGTGCATGTCCAAGGCCAACCGGAGCTCGCTGAACGTCGAAGGCGCGTTCCAGCACGTGCTCACCGACCTGTACGCGTTCATCGCCACCGCCATCGCCGGCCTCGTCGTGGTGACCACCGGCTTCGCCCGCGCCGACGCCATCGCCTCGCTGATCGTCGTCGCCCTGATGCTCAAGGCCGGCATCGCACTGGTCCGGGACTCCGGGCGGATCTTCCTGGAAGCCGCCCCAGCCGGCATCGACCCGGACGCGGTGGCCGACCGGATGGTCGCCCAACCACTGGTCGAGGAGATCCACGACCTGCACATCTGGGAGATCACCTCCGGCCAGCCGGCCCTGTCCGCACACATCCTGGTCACCCCCGGCGGCGACTGCCACGCCGTCCGGCGGGAACTGCAGCGCCGACTGGCCGGCGAGTACGGCATCACCCACAGCACGCTCCAGGTCGACCACGTCGGCGAGGACGAGGCGGGCGCGCTGCTGCAGATCTCCGCCCCGGGCGACACCACCGCCGAACACTGCGCCGACGCCCACGGTCCTGTCCACCGCGCGGGCCCGCACGAGCACTGACGAACCGGCCGTCCGTCACCTCCGTACGGCATGATCTGACACGTGACCGCACCGCGACTGATGCTGCTCGACTCCGCCAGCCTGTACTTCCGGGCCTACTTCGGCGTACCGGACACCCTGCGCTCGCCGCAGGGTGAGCCCGTCAACGCCGTCCGCGGCCTGCTGGACTTCATCGCCCGGCTGGTTCATGACCACCGCCCCGACGAACTCGTCGCCTGCATGGACGCCGCCTGGCGCCCGCAGTGGCGGGTGGACCTCGTGCCCTCGTACAAGACCCACCGGGTCGCCGAGGCGGCCGAGAACGGCGAGGAGGAGGTGCCCGACACGCTGGCCCCGCAGGTCCCGGTGATCGAACAGGTGCTGGACGCGCTCGGCATCGCCCGGGTCGGCTCCCCCGGCTACGAGGCCGACGACGTCATCGGCACCCTCACCGCCCGCGCCAAGGGCCCGGTGCAGATCGTCACCGGCGACCGCGACCTCTTCCAACTGGTCGACGACGCCCGCGGCATCACCGTGCTCTACCCGGTCAAGGGCATGGGCAACCTGCAGGTCACCGACGACGCGCTCCTGCTGGAGAAGTACGGCGTGCGCGGCGCCCAGTACGCCGACATGGCCGCCCTGCGCGGCGACCCGTCCGACGGCCTGCCCGGCGTCAAGGGCATCGGCGAGAAGACCGCCGCCCAACTGATCAACGAATACGGCGACCTCACCGCCATCCGCGCCGCCGCCCTGGACATCGGCTCCCGACTCACCCCGGCCCGCCGCCGCAACATCGTCGAGGGCGCCGCCTACCTCGACGTCGCCCCCAAGGTCGTCCGCGTCGCCGACGACGCCCCCCTCCCCGACTTCGACCCCACCCTCCCACGCGAGCCCCTCGACCCCATGACCCTCGAGGAACTCGCCACCCGCTGGGGCCTCGGCACCTCCCTCGAACGCCTCCTGGAAGCCCTCGCCACCCACTGAGGCCCTACGGCGACGGGCCCGCACGTTCGACACGAACGTGCGGGCCCGAACCGTTCGCCCTTGGCCGTGTTCTCGCTCGTCAGCTCCTCCAGATAGCGTCCACCACCATGAGGGATGACTGGCGGATGGACCGGATCGGAAGTGCGCTGCGGGGAGAGAACCCCGCCGTGCTCAGGCGCCTTGAGGCGGGCTTCGCGGTGATCGGGGACGTGCAGTTCCTGCCCGGGTACTCGGTGCTGCTCACGGATGACGCGGATGTGCAGCGACTGTCGGACCTGTCGAGGGCAAGGCGGCTGGCCTTCTTGTCCGACATGGACCGGCTGGGGGAAGCGGTCGAGCGTGCGTGCAGGCGCCTCGACCCGGCTTTCCGTCGGGTGAACCTGGAGATCCTCGGCAATACCGACGGCTTCCTGCATGCGCATGTGTGGCCGCGATTTGAATGGGAGCCGGCCGATCGTGTGGGCATGCCAGTGTGGCTGTATCCGCGCGAGTGGTGGAGCGATGCGCAGTTCGCGCTCAGCCCGCAGCATGACGTACTGCGGGAGGCTGTCGGCACGGAACTGGATCAGTTGCAGGACGTGCGCTGACGGGCGCGCCAGAGCACGGCTCGACAGCCCCTCAACACGCGCATCCTGGCGAGTTGCCGCATACAACTCGAGCTTGAACTTGGGTACTTGGGTACTTGGGCTTCGCCCCGGCGCCACCTGCGCAGCGCCGTCGCCGCTTCAGCGGGGAGAAGCGGCGAGGCGCGCAAGGGGTGGGGAGGGGCTTCCATCCCCGCATTGTTGGGAAGGCGCCGGGCATGCGAAGGGGCCCGCACGTTCGACACGAACGTGCGGGCCCTTTTCGCGTTCGGCTCAGCCCACGGAGGAGTAGGCGATGATGCCGCGGCGGAGGCCGTCGACGGCCTTGCGGGCGGTCTTGCGCAGGTCGGCGTCCTCGCCGGCGGCGTCCTGTATCTGGCCGAGGACGTCGATCAGTTGCTTGGTCCAGCGGACGAAGTCGCCGGCCGGCATGTCGGCGTCGCGCAGTACCTGGTCCAGGCTGTGGCCGAGTGCCCAGCGGTAGGCGGCCCAGGCGAAGCCCAGGTCGGGTTCGCGCTGGCCGACGCCTTCGGCGGTGTTGATGCGGTGCTGCTCCTCCAGGGCGTCGAGGTGGCCCCAGATCCGGACCATCTTGGCGAGCGCCTCCTTGGCCGCGCCCTCCGGCACCCGGGGGGCGCCGGCGTCGTCGGACTGGCGTGCCTCGTACACCAGCGCCGAGGCGCAGGCGGCGAGTTCGGCGGCGGCCAGGCCGCGCCAGACGCCCTCGCGGATGCACTCGGAGGCGAGCAGGTCGAGTTCGCCGTAGAGCCGGCCGAGCCGCTTGCCGTCGTCGGTGACGGTGTCGCCGCGCAGGTAGCCGAGGTCGGTGAGGAGGCCGCAGACCCGGTCGAAGGTGCGGGCGATGGTGTGGGTGCGGGAGCGCATCCGGCGTTCCAGCAGCTCGGTGTCGCGGTGCAGCCGGTGGTAGCGCTCGGCCCAGCGGGCGTGGTCCTCGCGGTCGGAGCAGCCGTGGCAGGGGTGGCGGCGCAGTTCGGCCCGGAGCCGGGTGATCTCCGGGTCGTCGGCGGCTGCGGCGCGGCCCTTGCGGAACCGTTCGGGCTCCAGGTGGCCGGCCTTGGTGCGCAGCGCGGAGGCGAGGTCGCGGCGGGACTGGGGGCTGCGCGGGTTGAAGGACTTGGGGATGCGGACGCGCTCGATCGCGGCGACCGGGTGCGGGAAGTCGATCATGGCGAGCCGCTTGACCTGGCGTTCGGCGGTGAGCACCACCGGGCGCGGGCCGTCCTGGAAGTCGGGGTGGCGGGGGGCGCCCCGGCCGGAGCGGTTGACCGGCGGCAGGCCCGGGTCGAGGACGAGGGCGAGGCCGGCGAACTTGCCGGTGGGGACGTGGATGACGTCGCCCGGCTTGAGCTGCTCGATGGATTCGACGGCGGCCGAGCGGCGCTGGCTGCTGCCTTCGCGGGCCAGTTCGTTCTCGCGGTCCTTGAGGCGGTGGCGCAGCTCCATGTACTCGTCGAAGTCGCCGAGGTGGCAGGTCATCGACTCGCGGTAGCCCTCCAGGCCCTCCTCGTTGCGCTGGACCTGGCGGGAGATGCCGACCACCGAGCGGTCCGCCTGGAACTGGGCGAAGGACGTCTCCAGCAGTTCGCGCGAGCGGTGCCGGCCGAACTGGGAGACCAGGTTGACGGCCATGTTGTACGACGGCCGGAACGAGGACTTGAGCGGGTAGGTGCGGGTGCCGGCCAGGCCGGCCAGCGCCTCCGGGTCCAGACCGCGCTGCCAGAGCACGACGGCGTGGCCCTCGACGTCGATGCCGCGCCGCCCGGCCCGGCCGGTGAGCTGGGTGTACTCGCCGGGGGTGATGTCGGCGTGCGTCTCGCCGTTCCACTTGACCAGCTTCTCCATGACCACCGAGCGGGCGGGCATGTTGATGCCGAGCGCGAGGGTCTCGGTCGCGAAGACGGCCTTGACCAGGCCCTTCACGAAGAGCTCCTCGACGACCTCCTTGAACCGGGGCAGCATCCCGGCGTGGTGGGCGGCGATGCCGCGCTCCAGCCCGTCCAGCCACTCGAAGTAGCCGAGGACGTGCAGGTCCTCGTCGGGAATGTCGGCGCAGCGCTCCTCGACGATCGCCCGGACCAGGGCTCGGTCGGAGTCCTTGTTGAGCCGCAGCCCGGAGCTGAGGCACTGCTGGACGGCGGCCTCGCAGCCGGCCCGGCTGAAGATGAAGGTGATGGCGGGCAGCAGGCCCTCGGCGTCGAGCCGGTCGATGACGTCCACCCGGCCCGGTGTCCAGACCCGGCCGGGGCGGCCGTTGGGCATCGAGCGGCCCCGGCCGCGGTTGAAGCGGTCGCGCGGGTTGCGGTCCGGCTCGGAGCGGGCGAGCCGGACCAGCTCGGGGTTGACGGCCTTGGCGGGGTTCTTCGGGCTGTTCCTGGGGCGGCCGTCCCGGTCCGGGTCGGCGAACAGGTCGTACATCCGGTTGCCGGCCATCACGTGCTGCCACAGCGGCACCGGGCGGGTCTCGGAGACGATCACCTTGGTGCCGCCGCGCACGGTGTCCAGCCAGTCGCCGAACTCCTCGGCGTTGGAGACGGTCGCGGAGAGCGAGACCAGGGTGACCGACTCGGGGAGGTGGATGATGACCTCCTCCCAGACGGCGCCGCGGAAGCGGTCGGCGAGGTAGTGCACCTCGTCCATCACGACGTAGCCGAGGCCGTCGAGCGTGCTGGAGCCCGCGTAGAGCATGTTGCGCAGCACCTCGGTGGTCATGACCACCACGGGTGCGTCGCCGTTGACGGTGTTGTCGCCGGTGAGCAGGCCGACCTTGGCGGCGCCGTAGCGCTTGACCAGGTCGCCGTACTTCTGGTTGGAGAGGGCCTTGATCGGCGTCGTGTAGAAGCACTTGCGCCCGGCGGCCAGGGCCAGGTGCACGGCGAACTCGCCGACGATGGTCTTCCCGGAGCCGGTGGGCGCGGCGACGAGCACGCCGGATCCGGCCTCCAGCGTCTCGCAGGCCTGCAGCTGGAAGTCGTCCAGCGGGAAGTCGTACAGCTGCTGGAAGCCGTGGAGGGCGGTGGCCTGCTCCCTGGCCCGGCGACGGCTGGCCGCGTACGCCTCGGCGGGGCTGAGCTCCCGGTCGTCCTGGGGCTCTGGATCGGGGGTGTTCATCGCCGTCCGGGTGTGATTGGTGTGATCTCGCATCTCAGCGAGAGGTTACCCGGGAGGAGTGACATCGATAGCACCGTTTTTTCTGCGGTCCGGTCGTCCCGGGGGATCGCCGCGGGACGGCCGTGGGATCGCTGTCGGATCGGTGTGGGACCGCCGTGGGATCAGTTCCCTCTCAGATCCATAGTTGCAAATGTCTTCAAGCGATCGCGGATGGGCCGTCTTCGAATGTCTTCGAATCTCTCCGAACGTCTTCGATCATCACCGGTGGACCGCCGCCCGATCTCCCTACCTTCGGACGTCACAGTCACCAACGCACGGGAGGACGGCCACGATGGCGAACCTGGAGATGTCCCTCAAGGAGGCCATGACGATCGACGGCGCGATCGGCGTCGCCCTCGTCGACTACGGCAGCGGCATGGCCCTCGGCAGCCTCGGCGACGGCGGTGAGCTGGACCTCAACGTCGCCGCGGCCGGGAACACCGACGTGGTCCGCGCCAAGATGCGCGCCATGGAGATGCTCAACCTGCACGACAACGAGATCGAGGACATCCTGATCAGCCTCACCAACCAGTACCACATGGTCCGTCCGATCACGACGCCCAGCGGACGCGGCCTCTTCCTCTTCCTCGCGCTCAACCGCAGCCGCTCCAACCTCGCGATGGCCCGCCACCAGCTCAAGCGGATCGAACTCTCGCTGGAGATCTGACCGGGACCGACACCAGGAAGGGGGGCACCGTGACGATGGGGGTACCTCCCGGCCGAAGGCTGGGGGAGCTCTACCAGGCCAAGGCCGAGTTCTTCCGGATGCTCGGCCATCCCGTCCGGATCCGGGTGCTGGAACTGCTCCAGGCCGGACCGACGCCCGTCCGCGGCCTGCTCGCCGAGCTGGAGGTCGAACCCTCCAGCCTGTCCCAGCAGCTCGCGGTCCTGCGCCGGTCCGGCATCGTCACCGCCAGCCGGGAGGGCGGCACGGTGGTCTACGCGCTGGCCGGCGGGGACGTCGCCGACCTGCTGCGGACGGCGCGGCGGATCCTCACCGGGATGCTGTCCGACCGTAACCTGCTGCTCGCGGAGCTTCAGGCGGACCACGGGGGCTCGGAGACCGTCCCCGAGCCCCTGGGATCCCCAAGCCGCTGAGCCCGCAACGCTCTGAACCCGCAACGCGCCGAGCCACTTGGGCCCCGGTTCCCCGCGGCCCCCGGTGCGTTACCCCTTGAGCAGCCCCACCAGCCCGTCCGCCAGCCGCTCGTACTCCCCCGGCCGGTTGTAGAGCTGGGCGCTGATCCGCAGCACCCCGCCGCCGGCCCAGGGGCGGACGGCGATCCGGGTGCGGAGCCGCTGCCACACCTCGGCCATCAGCGCCCGCGCCTGCGGCTCGGTCTCGCCGTGGCCGGCCGGCAGCCGGGCGGTGCGCATCCACACCCCGGGCGTCGCGGGCAGCGGCTCCAGACCCGCCCGTTCGGCGAGCATCCGCTGGCCGTATGCGGCGAGCGCCGCGTTGTGCCGGGCCACCGCCGCCGGGCCGAGTCCGTGCAGCAGCTCGAAGCCGGCCGGGGCGGCCAGCCAGGGCGTGTAGTCCCAGGTGCCGCGCCATTCGACGTTGCCGGGGAAGCCCTTGTCGTGTTCCCAGGACAGGGCCAGCGGGCGCACCCGGGCGGCCCGTTCGGGGCGGACGGCGAGGACGCCGGTGGCGCGCGGGGCGAAGGCCCATTTGTGCAGGTTGCCGAACCAGAAGTCGGCGTCGGGGTCGACGGGGAGCGTCAGCATGCCGGGGGCGTGAGCGCCGTCCACCACGGTGGTCACTCCGCGCCGGCGCAGTTCGGCGAGCAGGGCGGGGCCGGCCACCAGGCGGGCGGTGGGCGAGGTGAGCTGGTCCAGGACGGCGACGGTGGTGCGTCCGTCCACGGCGGCGAGCACCGCCTCCCGGACGGCGTGCTCGTCGGGGGCGTCCAGCGGTACGCGCACCGTGACGAGCTCGGCTCCGGTCTCGGCGGACTTGCGGGCGACGGCCTGGGTCACGGCGCCGTAGCCGTGGTCGGTGACCAGGATCCGGTCGCCGGGGGCGAACGGGATGCTGTCGAGGGCGATCGCGACCGCCTCGGTGACGTTGGAGACCAGGGCGAGGAGGGCCGGGTCGGTGCCGAGCTCGGCGGCGATCCGGGCCCGGGCGGCGGCGATCCGGGCCGGCAGGTCGGCGAAGAAGCCGTCCGGGTCCAGCTCGTGTTCGGTGCGCAGCCGCGCCTGAGCGCGCTGCACGGGAACGGGCACCGCGCCGAACGAGCCGTGGTTCAGGTGCGCGGCCTCCGGCGACACGCTGAACAGGCCGTCGGCGGCGGGCAGCGGGGCCGGGGGCTCGGCGGCCGGCAGGTCCTCGGTCACGACTTCCTCCACTCGCATGGTGTGTGACATTTCACATGACAGACTACTGGTCCCGGCACGCGCCGCGCGACCACGATCGGGGCCGTGACCATCACCGACGCCTTCCTTGCCCTCAGCGCCCGCACCGGCCGGTTCACCTTCGGCGCACCGCGTGCGTACACCCTCGCCGAGGACGGCACCCGACTGCTGCTGCTCCGCTCGGCCGGCCCCGAGGACCCGGTCGAGCGCCTCCACCTGCTCGACACCGCCACCGGCGAGGAGCGGACGGTCGCCGACCCGGCCGCACTGCTGCCCGGCCGCACCGGCCGCCGCGACGACCTGCCCGTCATCGAGCGCCGGCTGCGCGAGCGCACCCGGCTGGTCGCCGCCGGGATCGGCGGCTACGCGGCCACCGCCGACCTCGCGGTCGCCGTCCTCACCCTCGACGGCCGGCTGTTCCGCACCGAGACCGCGACCGGCACCAGCGACGAACTCCCCGTCGCCGGGCCCGCGTTCGACCCCCGGCCGGACGCCACCGGCCAGCGCGTCGCCTACGTCGCCGAGGACGCCCTGTACGTCACCCCCGGCCTCGTACCGCTCTCCCCCGCAGACGGCGCCCGCTGGGGCGTCGCCGAGTTCGCCGCCGCCGAGGAGCTCGGCCGCGCCCGGGGCCACTGGTGGCGCCCGGACGGCGGCGCACTGCTGGCCGCCCGGGTGGACGAATCGGCCCTCCCCCGACGCCACTTCGCCGACCCGGCCCACCCCGGCGAGGCACCCGAGGACTTCGCCTACCCCCAGGCCGGCGGCCCCAACGCGGACGTCCAGCTCTGGGTGCTCGGCCTCGACGGCGGCCGGGTCCGGCTGCGGTGGGACGCCGACCGCTTCCCCTACCTCTGCGCCGCCTCCTGGGCCGGCGACCACGAGGTGCTGCTCACCGTCGCCGACCGCCTGCAGCAGAACGTGCTGCTGCTCGGCGCCGACCCGGCCACCGGCGAGACCCGCGAACTCTCCCGCACCACCGACGAGTTCTGGGTCGACGACCTGCCCGGCACCCCCGACCGGCTGCCCGACGGCCGGCTGCTCACCGTCCACGACACCCCGCAGGCCCGCGGCCTCGCCCTGGACGGCAAGCCGCTGGACACCACCGGACTGCAGATCCGCCGGGTGGTCGGACGGCTGCGCGGCCGGCTGCTCTGCGAGACCGGCCAGGGCGACCCGGCCGACCAGTACGTCCACCTGATCGACCCGGACGGCGGCGCCCCCGAACTCCTCACCCCCGGCCGCGGCGTGCACTCCGCCCTCGCCGCCGCCGACACCCTGCTGCTCACCTCCGCCACCGCCGACGGGATCCGCCGCTGCGTCCTGCGCGACGGCCGCGAACTGCCGCTCACCGACCTCAGCGCCGCACTGCCGTACCCGGCCCGCCCCCGGCTGGCCCGGGTCACCGACCGGGGCCTGCCGAGCGCCGTGGTGTACCCGCGCGAGCACGTCCCCGGCCGCCGCCTGCCCGTCCTGCTGGACGTCTACGGCGGGCCCGGCTTCCAGGCCGTGGCCGCCGAACCACGCCGCTGGCAGCTCCGCCAGTGGTGGGCCGACCAGGGCTTCGCCGTGGTCACCACCGACAACTGCGGCACGCCCTTCGTCTCCCCGGACTTCACCCGGGCCATCTTCCGCCGGTTCTCGCAGGCCGCCCTGGACGACCAGGTCGACGCCCTGCACGCGCTCGCGGCGCACCACCCGGACCTCGACCTCGGCCGGGTCGGCGTGCGCGGCTGGTCGTACGGCGGCTACCTCGCCGCACTCGCCGTGCTGCGCCGCCCCGACGTCTTCCACGCCGCCTGCGCGGGCGCCCCGCCCACCGACTTCCGGCTGTACGACACCGCCTACACCGAGCGCTACCTCGGTCTGCCGCAGGACAACCCGGAGGGCTACGCCGGCGACTGCCTGCTCACCGACGCGCCCGGCCTGACCAGGCCGCTGCTGCTGATCCACGGGCTGGCCGACGACAACGTCCACCCCGCGCACACCCTGCTGCTCTCCCAGGCGCTCACCAGGGCCGGCCGGCCGCACGCCGTGCTGCCGCTGCCGGGCGTCACCCACATGACTCCGGGGGGCACGAGCGAGCAGCTGGCCCAGGCCGAACTCTCCTTCCTGCGGGACGCCTTGGGCTGAGGGCGTACCGCGGTTTCCATTGCGCCGCCGGGTCCGGACTGCGACACTCCGCGGGACCGCCGCCCGGCCCGGGCGGCGCGACGGAACGGGGAGAGCACGCGGATGAGGATCGACAGACCCGGCCCGGTCGGGCAGCGCCAGTGGACCCCGCTGACCGCCGGCAACGCCGGCCTCGCCTTCGGCCTGGAGCTCGCCATGCTGGCGGCGCTCTGCTACTGGGGCTTCAAGACCGGTTCCACCCTGGCCACCCGGCTGCTGCTGGGGCTCGGCGCACCGGCCCTGGCAGCCGCCGTCTGGGGCCTCTTCCTGGCCGCGGGCGGGCCCAGGTTCCGGCTGCCGGTGGCCGCGGAGATCGTGCTCAAGCTGCTGGTGCTCGGCACCGCCGCGCTCGCCCTGTACGCCACCGGGCGGACCACGCCGGCGGTGGTGTACGGCGCGCTGGTGGTGGTCAGCGTGGCCGTGGAGTACAGCACCCGCTGACGGCACGGCAGGCAGGCCGGGCGGACAGGGGCGTCGCACCTTCGGGTGCGGCGCCCCTCTCGCTTGCCCTGGTCGCTTGCCTCTATCGCTTGCCGCCCCTCTTCCACGTGACCCGTGACATGTGAAATATTACCTGCGCTTTCCCAGACCGACCGATGACGACCCGATGACCCGATGACCTGAACCACTCCCATCCCCCGGAAAGGACCGGTCAGTTGCGCAGACTGTCCGCGGCCCTCGCAGCGGCGCTCACCACCAGCGCGATAGCGGCCACCCTGCTGGGCACCCCCGCCCAAGCCGCTCCCCCAGCACCCCTCACCGTCACCGCCGCCGCGGCCCCCGACACCGCCCCCCAGGGCGCCGAGGCCCCGCCCGCGCCGCTCGTCCCGCAGGAACGCGAGCGCCAGGCGCTTCGCAGCAAGGCCCTGGAACAGCTCAACAAGGGCACCGTCGCCAAGAGCGCCGACAAGCGGGCCCCCGCGAAGGTGAAGATCGGCGACGACTACGTCCAACTGGCGCACCAGCGCACGGACAAGGTCTTCGTGATCCTCGCCCAGTTCGGCGACGAGGTCGACACCACCACCCAGTGGAACGGCCAGGCCCGCTACGGCGGCACCCCCGGCCCGCGCCACGACCGGATCCCCCAGCCGGGCAAGGGCGACAACCACACGCTGTGGTCACCGGACTTCGACACCGCGTACTACCAGAAGATGTTCTTCGACGACACGCCCGGCGCCGTCTCGATGCGCAACTACTACCGCACCCAGTCCTCCGGCCGGTACGACGTCGAGGGCACCGTCAGCGACTGGGTCACCGTCCCGTACAACGAGGCGCGCTACGGCAGCAACAAGGGCCCGCAGGGCTCCGGCGCCTGGGCCCAGGCCCAGGAGTTCGTCCGGGACGCCGTCAAGGCCTGGTACGACGGCGAGACCGCCAAGGGCCGCTCGTCCGCCGACATCAAGGCGCAGCTCGCCCAGTACGACGTCTACGACCGCTACGACCACGACAAGGACGGCGAGTTCAACCAGCCCGACGGCTACCTGGACAACGTCATCGTCGTCCACGCCGGTGTGGACGAGACCTGGGGCGGCGGCGCCCAGGGCGCCGACGCGCTGTGGGCGCACCGCAGTTGGGCCTTCCCGGACGCGACCGGGCAGACCGGTCCGGCGGGCGACCGGATCGGCGGCGTACCCGTCGGCGACACCGGCCTCTACGTCTACGACTATGTCCAGGCGGGCGAGAACAGCGGCGTCGGCCTGTTCGCCCACGAGTACGGCCACAACCTCGGCCTGCCCGACCTCTACCCGACCAACGGCGGCGACAACAGCGTCAACTTCTGGTCACTGATGTCCTCCGGCTCCTACCTCGGCAAGGGCCCCAACACCACCGGCGGCTACCCGGGCGACCTCGACGCCTGGAGCAAGCTGCAGTTCGGCTGGCTCGACTACGACGAGGCGCAGGCCGCCACCCGCTCCAGCCACGCCCTCGGGGTGAGCGGCTACCACACCGACCAGGCCCAGGCCGTCCTGGTCCACCTCCCGGACGGCACCACCAGCACCGACCTCGCCGACCCGTACGAGGGCGCCAAGCAGTGGTGGAGCGACACCGGGGACAACCTCGACAACTCCCTCTCCCGGGACGTCGACCTGCGCACCGCCGCCGGGCCGGCCGCACTGGACGCCGCGGCCTGGTACGACACCGAGCAGGACTACGACTTCCTGACCGTCGAGGCCTCCACCGACCAGGGCAGGCACTGGACCGCCCTGGGCGGCACCGTGGACGGCGCGCCCATCGGCAACACCAGCGCCAACACCCCCGGGGTGAGCGGCAGTTCCGGCACGTACCGGAAGCTGCACATCCCGCTGGACGGCTACCTCGGGCAGCAGGTCCGGCTGCGCTTCCACGTCACCTCCGACAACAACACCCACGGCCGGGGCGTGCTGGTGGACGCCGTCACGGCGACCGCCGGAGGCACCCGACTGTTCGCCGACGGCGCGGAGGACGGCACCGGCGGCTGGACGGCCGGCGGCTTCACCGCGATCACCGGCCGCACCGCCGTCAAGCAGCACCCCCGCGCGTACATCGCCGAGAACCGCCGCTACACCGGGTACGGGGCGTTCCTGAAGACCGGGCCGTACAACTTCGGTTACGGCGGCGTCGCGGGCAAGGCCGACACCGTCGACAACTACCCGTACCAGGAGGGCGTACTGCTCTGGCTGTGGGACACCTCGTACGGCGACAACAACACCAAGGACCACCCCGGCGGCGGGCTGATCCTGCCGATCGACGCCCACCCGGCGCCGATCCGCTTCGCCGACGGCACGCTGGTCAACGGGCGGGCGCAGACCTTCGACGCGACCTTCTCGCTCAAGCCGACCACGCCGTTCACCCTGCACAAGGGCGGCGTCGCGGTGCGGATCCCGGCCGAGCCGGCCGTCCCGGTGTTCAACGACCACACCGGGGTGTACGCCGACCCTGCCACGCCGCAGCTGACGGTCAAGGTGCCGGACACCAACACGAAGATCGAGGTCGTCCGGGAGTCCCAGGGCGGGCGCATCACCACCGTCCGGGTCGGCCCGGCCTCCTGAAGCACGGCCGCCTGAGCAGCGCATGACGACAGGCCCCGGATCCCCCGATGAAGGGGGGTCCGGGGCCTGCGGATGGAACCCGGTCGGACGCGGCCCTCGTAAGGTTCCCCGCCGCGCCCGACCGGGGGTCTCGGTGCCCGGCTCAGACCTCCGGGAAGTGGCAGGCCGCCTGCCGGGTGCCCGGGCCGGCGATCCGCAGCAGCGGCTGCTCCGTCCGGCACAGGTCCTGGGCCTTCGGGCAGCGCGGGTGGAAGGTGCACCCGGTCGGCGGGTTGGCCGGGCTGGGCGGGTCGCCGAGCAGCACGATCCGCTCCCGGGTCCGCTCCGCCGCCGGGTCCGGCAGCGGCACGGCGGACAGCAGCGCCCTGGTGTACGGGTGCGCGGCGCTGCCGTACACCTCGGCCTTGTCGCCGATCTCGACGATCCGGCCCAGGTACATCACCGCGACCCGGTCGCAGACCCGTTTGACCACCGAGAGGTCGTGCGCGATGAACACGTACGCCAGGCCGAGCTCCTGCTGGAGCCGTTCCATCAGGTTGACCACCTGGGCCTGGATGGACACGTCCAGCGCGGAGACCGGCTCGTCGGCGACCACCAGTCTCGGCGAGGTGGCCAGCGCGCGGGCGATGCCGATGCGCTGCGCCTGGCCGCCGGAGAACTCGTGCGGGTAGCGGTCCAGGTGCTCGGGGATCAGCCCGACCAGTTCCATCAGCTCGGCGGCCCGCTTGCGCGCCGCCGCGGCGCTCTCGCCCTGGACCAGCAGTGGCTCGGAGATGATCCGGGAAACCGTCTGCCGGGGGTTGAGCGAGGAGTACGGGTCCTGGAAGACCATCTGCAGGTGCCGCCGGTGGGGCCGCAGCCGGGCCTGGGAGAGCCCGCCGATCTCGGTGCCGTCGAAGGTGACGGTGCCCGAGGTCGGGTCGAGCAGCCGGACGACCATCCGCCCGGTGGTGGACTTGCCGCAGCCGGACTCGCCGACCAGGCCGAGGGTCTCCCCCGCCCCGACGTCGAAGCTCACCCCGTCCACGGCGCGGATCGGCGCGCCGGGCCGGCCGGTGCGGCTGCGTCGGCCGGGGAAGGTCTTCACCAGGTCCCGTACGGACAGCAGCGGCTCGGGCAGCGAGGCTCCGGAGGGCAGAGCTCCGGGCAGCGGGCGTTCAGTCAACGCCGGCTCGGGCAGCACGCGTTCGGTCAACGCAGGCTCGGGCAGCGGTCGTTCGGGCATCACAGCACCCCTTCCGGCACCAGCGGCAGGTGGCAGGCGGCCTGGTGGCCGGGGGCGAGCGGGCCGAGCGCGGGGCGTTCGGCCACGCAGCGGGCGTGCTCCTCGGCGGACGCGGCGGTGGTGCGGGCGCAGCGCGGTGCGAAGGAGCAGCCGGGGGCGGGGGCGATCAGTGACGGCGGACTGCCGGGGATGGCCCGCAGCGGGGCGTCGTCGGTGTCGTCCAGGCGGGGCAGGGAGTCCAGCAGGCCGCGGGTGTACGGGTGCGCGGGCTGTGCGAACAGCCGTTCCACCGGGGCTTGTTCGGCCGACCGGCCGCCGTACATGACCAGTACCTCGTGGGCGACCCGGGCGACCACGCCGAGGTCGTGGGTGATCATGACGACGCCGAGGCCGCGTTCCTGCTGGATCCGGGCGATCAGCTCGAGGATCTGCGCCTGGACGGTGACGTCGAGCGCCGTGGTGGGCTCGTCGGCGATCAGCAGGTCGGGCTCGCAGGCGAGCGCCATGGCGATCATGACGCGCTGGCGCATGCCGCCGGAGAACTGGTGCGGGTACTCGTCGACCCGGCGGGCCGGCTCGGGGATGCCGACCTCGGCCAGCATCTCCACCGCGCGGGCCCGGCCGGCCTTGCGGTTCGCCTTGAAGTGCACCCGGTAGTGCTCGGCGATCTGCTCGCCGACGGTGTAGAAGGGGTGCAGGCTGGACAGCGGGTCCTGGAAGATCATCGCGATCCGGCGGCCCCGGACGGCGCCCAGGGCCTTCTCGCCGAGCCCGTTCAACTCCTGCCCGTGCAGCCGGATCGAGCCGGTGACGGCGGCGCCGCGGTGCAGCCCCATGACGGCGAGCGAGGTCACCGACTTGCCGCTGCCGGACTCGCCGACCAGGCCGAGGGTGCGTCCGGACTCGACGGCGAAGGAGATGCCGTCCACGGCCCGGACGGTGCCCCGGAGCGTGTCGAAGGAGACCCTGAGGTCCTCGACCTCCAGCAGTGCGGCCATCAGTACCTCACTCTCGGGTCGACGAACGCGTAGAGCAGGTCGACCAGCAGGTTCGCCGCGACGATGAAGAAGGCCGCGAGCAGGGTGACGCCGAGGATGACGGGCTGGTCGGAGCGGCCCAGGCCGTCGTAGAACAGCCGGCCGACGCCGGGCAGGCCGAAGATCGACTCGGTGATGACGGCGCCGGCCAGCAGGCCGCCGAGGTCCATGCCGAAGATGGTCAGGATCGGTGTCATCCCGGAGCGCAGCCCGTGCTTGACGGTGACCGTCAGCGGCGGCAGGCCCTTGGCCCGGGCGGTGCGGATGTACGGTTCGGCCATCGCCTCGATCATCGAGTTGCGGCTCTGCCGGGCGTACATGGCCGCGTACAGCAGGGCCAGGGCGATCCACGGCAGCAGCAGGTTGGAGGCCCACGCGACGGGGTTCTCGGTGAACTGGTGGTAGGCCGGGTAGGGCAGCAGCCCGGCCGTCCTGACGACACCCCAGATCAGCATGATCGAGGTGAAGTAGACCGGCAGCGAGGCGGTGCCGACCGAGAGCACCATCAGCACCTTGTCGACCGGCCGGCCCTTGCGCAGCGCCGAGGTGACGCCGGCGCCGAGGCCGAGGAGCAGCCAGAGCGCGGCCGCGCCGAGGGCCAGCGAGACGGAGACCGGCAGCCGGTCGGTCAGCAGGTCCCACACCGGCAGCCCGTACTCGTAGGAGTAGCCGAGGCAGGGGAAGCCGCAGTGCACGGCGCTGGGGCCGGAGCCGTAGTCGCGGCCGGCGAAGATGCCGCCGAGGTAGGAGAGGAACTGCTCCCAGACCGGCTGGTCCAGGCCCATCGCCGCCTTGACGTCGGCGAGCCGTTCGGGGCTGCAGGTCTTGCCGCAGGCCGCCGCGGCGGGGTCGTTGGGCAGCAGGTAGAAGATGGTGAAGGTGATGGCGCAGATGGCGAGCAGGATGCCGGCCACGCCGAGCAGCCGGCGGCCGAGGTAGAGGATCACGACCGGCCTCCCCGGGGGTCGAGGATGTCGCGCAGCGCGTCGCCGAGCAGGGTGAAGGCGAGCACGGCGAGGAACAGGAAGGCCGTCGGGATCAGGAAGTAGGTCGGGTCGGTCTCGTAGTGCACGATGCTCTCGGCGATCATCTGGCCCCAGGACGGGGTCGGCGGCCGGACGCCGACGCCGAGGTAGCTGAGCGCGGCCTCGGTGGCGATCATCCCGGGGATGAGCAGGGTGGTGTAGGCGATGATCGGGCCGGAGACGTTCGGCAGGATCTCCCTGGTGAGGATCCGCCAGGACCGGGCGCCGCCGACCTTGGCGGCCTCGACGTACTCGCGGTGTTTGAGCGAGAGGGTCTGGCCGCGGACCACGCGGGCGATGCCGGGCCAGGTGAACAGCCCGATCACGAGGGTGATCAGCAGGATCCGGTTCATGTCCTTGGCCACCGACATCATCGCGATCATGAAGATCAGCGAGGGGAAGGACATCGTGAGGTCCATCAGCCGGGACAGCAGGGCGTCGGTCCGGCCGCCGAAGTAGCCCGCCGCGATGCCGGCCAGGGTGCCGGCGGTCACGACGACGGCGGTCGCGGTGAAGGCGATCAGCAGGGACACCTGCCCGCCGTGCAGCACCCGGGCGAACAGGTCGCGCCCGGTGATCGGCTCGACGCCCAGCCAGTGCCGGGCGCCGATGCCGCCGAAGTCGCCCCGGGGCAGACCGCCCAGGTACGGGTCGATGGCGCGCTTGTCGAACTCCTCGGGGGACCAGCCGCCGAGCGAGCCGAGGGGCGTGGCCAGCGCGGCGGCCAGGATCAGCACGCCGACGGTGATCAGCCCGAACCGGGCCGAGCCCTTGGCCCACAGCTGGTCCCAGACCAGCCGCCACGGCCCCCGCCCGGAACTCTTCGCGGCGCCCGCCTCCGTGGCCGCGGCCACGGCGGCGGGCTCAGTGGTGGTACTCATCGGTGCCGGCCCCTCAGCCCTTGCCCTTGGCGGGGTCCTTGAGGCCGACCACGGCGAGGTCGATCATGCCGGCGTAGCCGGAGTTGCCGAACGCGCCGGCCACGTTGGTGCCGACCAGCAGGGGGCGGCGCTGCCACATCAGCGGGACGGCCGGGGCCTTCGCCATCAGCTCCTGGTCCAGCTGCTGCCAGGCCTTGTTGGCCTCGTTGACGTCCGTCATGGCCGCGATCCGGTCCATCCGGTCCATCGTGGCCTGGTCCTTGAACTGGCTGTAGTTGCCCTGGTTGCCCTTCTCCTTGATGGTGCGGCCGTCGAAGAGGAACGGCAGGAAGGTCGCCGCGGACGGGTAGTCGGGACACCAGCCGCTGATGGTCAGCTCGGGGGCGTTCCTGATGTCGCCGACGGTGTCGGCGAAGGCGGACGGGTCCGTGGTGTTGACGGTGACCTCGACACCGGCCTTGGCCAGCGACTGCTGGATCGCCTCGGCGCGGGTCTTGTCGCCGAGCGACACGGTGAGGCCGACCTTGAGGTCGGTCCTGCCCGCGTCCTTGAGCATCGCCTTGGCCTTCGCCGGGTCACCGGCCGCCGGGATCTTCAGCGGGTCGGACTTGACGCCGCCGGTCAGCGACGGGGGCAGGAAGGAGGTCGCCACGTCGGTCACCGCCGGGCCGCCGAAGGCGGTCACCTGCGCCTCCCGGTCGACCGCCCACATCATCGCCTCGCGCACCTTCGGGTCGTCGAAGGGGGCCTTGGCGGTGTTCAGGTACAGCATGTCGGTGCAGCCGGTCTGCTCGGCCACCATGCGGGACTTGACGTCCGCCTTGGGCAGCACCTTGGCGACGGTCTCGTGCTGCATCCACGGCATATTGATGGCGTTGGCGTCGGCGCCGTCACTGGCGATGATCCGGTCGTCGGCCTGGCCGCCCTTGATGCCCTGGGTGACCACGATCCGGTCCGGGTACGCCTTGCGGACGGTGTCGGTGCCCTGGTCCCAGGCGGTGTTGCGGACCAGCACCAGCTGCTTGCCGCGGTCGTAGGTCTCGATCTTGTACGGGCCGGAGGAGAACGGCCGGGAGTCGTACTGGGTGCCCTTCTCCTGGGACTGCGGCACCGGGGAGAAGGTCGGCAGGGTGACGGTGTCCGAGAACTCGGCGACCGGCCGCTTCAGGTGGAAGACGATGGTCCTGTCGTCCGGCGTCTCGATGCTCGCCAGGTGCTCACCGCCCAGCGGGCCCTTGTAGTTCTCGCCGCCGGCCAGGTACTGAGCCGCGTAGTCGGGGCCGCCGGTGAGGTCCGGGGAGAAGGACCGTTCGACGTTGTACTTGATGTCGGCGGACTTGATCGGGCTGCCGTCCTCGTACTTGAGGCCGTCCTTCAGGGTGAAGGTCCAAACCGCGCCGCCCTCGGAGGACCGGCCCAGGTCGGTGGCGAGGTCCGGGACGATCTCGCTGCCCGCGGCGCCCGGCTCGGACTTGAAGGTGGTCAGCGTGCGGTAGAGCAGCCTGGTCCCGAAGTCCATGTGCGGCACCACCCAGTTGCGGGCCGGGTCGAGGTGGGCGAAGTCCTGGTTGGTCAGGACGGTGAGCGTGCCGCCCTTGGCCGGGGTGCCGCCGACGACCGAGCCGGACGCCGCGCCGGGGCCCTGGCTGTTCGAGGGCCCGGCGTCGCTGCCGCTGTCGCTCTTGTCGTTCTTGCAGGCCCCGAGGCCGAGGGTGAGGGTCGCCGCGAGGGCTGCCGCGAGGGCGGTGTGGGTGCGCCTGGTCATGTTGCAACTCCGCTGTGGGGGGCCTGATCCGGCCGCTCCGCTGTGTGACCCGTAACATAGTAATGTGAAATTGCACTGCACAAGAGGTGATGCCCCCCGTTACCGAGCTGTGTCCGTGCCCGCACCCGCACCTCCTGAGCGCCAGACACCTCCCCAGCCCCGTCAAGGAGTTCACCGGTGACCCACCCCCAGACCGGCCTCAACACCGGAAGCCACGACCTTCCCGTCACCCCCGCCCTCGCCGCCTTCATGGGCACCCGCTGGACCGCCACCCCGCTCCCCGCCGACCGGCGCGTCCCCGGCCACGACCGCTTCCCCGGCCGCCGCGCCCGCCTCTCCGCCGCCTTCCCCGGCGAACGGCTGATCGTCCCGGCCGGCCGGCTCAAGGTCCGCTGCAACGACCTCGACCACCGCTTCCGCCCGCACAGCGCGTACGTCTGGCTCACCGGCCTCACCGGCGAGGACCAGGCCGACCACGTCCTCGTCCTCGAACCCGCCGGCCCCCGAGGCCACGAACCGGTCCTCTACCTACGCCCCCGCTCCCCGCGCGACGGCGGCGAGTTCTACCGCGACCGGCGCTACGGCGAATTCTGGGTCGGCCCCCGACCCGACCTCGCCGAAGCCGGCCGGCTCACCGGAGTGCGCACCGAACACCTCGACGACCTGGACGCACTGCTCTGCGGACCGCAACCGCCCACCCGGGTCCTGGCCGGCACCGACGCACGCGTCGACGACGCCACCGGCCGCCCCGGCTCCCCCGCTCGCGCTTCAGCCGACGGTGAACTCGCGGCCGTACTCGCCGAGTTGCGCCTGGTCAAGGACACCTGGGAGGTCGAGCAACTGCAACTCGCCGTCGACCACACCGTCACCGGCTTCGAGGACGTCGTCCGCGCCCTGCCCACCGCGCTGCGCCACCACCGCGGCGAACGCTGGATCGAAGGCGTCTTCGACCTGCGCGCCCGCGCCGAGGGCAACGGCACCGCCTACACCACCATCGCCGCCTCCGGCGCCCACGCCTGCGTCCTGCACTGGATCCGCAACGACGGCGCCCTCGACCCGAACTCCCTGCTCCTACTGGACGCCGGCGTCGAGACCGACACCCTCTACGCCGCCGACATCACCCGCACCCTCCCGCTCGGCGGCACCTTCACGCCCGTCCAACGCCAGGCCTACGACCTCGTCCTCGCCGCCCAGAGCGCCGGCATCGCCGCCCTGCGCCCCGGCGCCCGCTTCCGCGACTTCCACCGCGCCGCCATGCGGGTCATCGCCGAAGGCCTCGCCGACTGGGGCGTCCTGCGCATCCCCGCCGAACAGGCCCTCGCCGACGACAACGGCCTCTACCGCCGCTACACCCTCTGCGGCAGCGGCCACATGCTCGGCCTCGACTACCACGACTGCGCCAAGTCCCGCGCCGACCGCTACCTCGACGGCGTCCTGGAGGAGGGCATGGTCCTCACCGTCGAACCCGGCCTCTACCTCCAGCCCGACGACGAAACCCTCCCGGTCGAACTCCGCGGCCTCGGCATCCGCATCGAGGACGACCTGGTCATCACCGCCGACGGCGCCCACCTGATGTCCGGCGCCCTGCCGAGGACGGCCAGGGACGTCGAGTCGTGGATGGCCGGCCTGCTCGGCTGAGACGGGGGGAGCCGCCGGTCAAGCCACCTTGATCGTCCGCTCCCCGTGCCGGACGGCCACCTCCTACCGCGCGCTTTCCCGTCCGATCCGCTCCTGCGGGCGACAACACACCACAGCCGGCGCGCGCCCGGCGCGCTACCCCCGCGCGCTCCGCCACAGCTCCGCGACGATCTCCTCCGCCGGGCCCGGGCGGGCCAGGCGGTGGGCGGTGCCGGCCCACAGGTGCATGGCGTCCGTGTCCCCGCGGCGGGTGGCGGCGGCGCGCAGCGGGGCGGTGAGGTGGTGGACCTCGGGGTAGGCGGGCGGGGCGTACGGGCCGTGGCGGTCGATGAAGGCGTTGCGCAGGCCGCGGGCGGGGCGGCCGGTGAAGGCGCGGGTGACGGTCGTCTCCGGGAGTTCGGTGAGCGCCGCCCGGTGCACGGCCGAGGCGCCGGACTCGTCGGAGCGCAGCAGGGCCGTCCCCAGTTGCACCGCGACCGCCCCGGCCCGCAGCGCCGCCGCGATCGCCGGGCCGTCGCCGAGCCCGCCTGCGGCGATCAGCGGCAGCGCCGTTACTTCCCGTACGGCAGGCAGCAGTTCGAGCAGCGGCACCTCGCCCGGCGCGTCCGCCGCGCGGTGGGTGGCCCGGTGCCCGCCCGCCTCGGGGCCCTGCACGCACAGCGCGTCCATGCCGAGCGCCTCCGCCGCCCGCGCCTCCTCCGGCGTGGTGACGGTGCCGACCTGCAGGGTGCCGACCGCCCGCAGCGCGGCCGTCTCCTGGGCCGTCGGCAGCCCGAAGGTGTACGAGACCACCGGCACCGGGTCCGCGAGCAGGGCGGCGAGCTTGGCCTCCCAGTCGTCCCGGTCCGGCCCGATGTCCTCCGGCAGCGCCACCCCCCACCGCTCGGCCTCGGGCCGCAGCCGCTCCCGGTAGGCGGCGACGGCCGCCCGGTCCCCGGGCGGGGCCGGCACGAACAGGTTCACCCCGTACGGCCGGTCGGTCAACTTCCGTACCAGTGCGATCTGTTCGGCCATCGCCGGAGCGCTCCTGTACCCCGCCGCGAGGAACCCCAGCCCGCCGGACCGGTTCACCGCGGCGGCCAGCTCCGGCGTCGAGGCCCCGCCCGCCATCGGCGCGGCGAGCACGGGTACGGCGAGCGAGTCGAGGTCGGGACGGGCGGCCATCGGGGGCTCCTCACACTGCTGCGGGTACGGACCGTTCCCCACCCTACGCTCGCCGGATCAGCCCCCGCCCCCGCGCCTCCCGCACCGCCGCCGTCCGCGAGTCCACCCCCAACTTGGTGTAGATGTGCACCAGATGGGACTTCACGGTGGCCTGGCTGAGGTGCAGCCGCTGGCTGACCTGCCGGTTGTTCAGCCCGTCCGCGACCAGCCCCAGCACCTCGGTCTCCCGCGCGCTGAGCGCCGCCGCGGGCGTCCGCATCCGCTCCAGCAGCCGGTCCGCGACGCTGGGTGCGAGCGACGAGCGCCCGGCCGCGGCCGCCCGTACGGCCTGGGCCAGTTCCTCGGGCGGCGCGTCCTTCAGGAGGTACCCGGTGGCGCCGGCCTCCAGGGCGGGCAGGGTGTCGGCGTCGGTGTCGTAGGTGGTGACGACCAGGACCCGTGGCGCGCCCGCCCGGCCGGTGATCGCGGCGGTGGCCTGCGCGCCGTTCATCGCCGATCCGGGCCCGAACTGCAGGTCCATAAGCACGACGTCGACGGCCGTGTCCGCGGCCAGTTCGACGGCCCGTTCGGCGGTGGCGGCCTCCGCGACGATCGCGAAGTCCGGTTCGCTCTCCAGCACCGCCCGCAGTCCGGCACGCACCACGGGGTGGTCGTCCGCGATCAGCAGCCGGATCACGGCGTCTCCCCCGATCCCGGAACGGTCGGCATGACCGGCCCGACCGGCCCGACCGGCACCACCGGCCCGACCGGCAGCTGCACGGCCACCGCCGTCCCCTCCCCCGGCGCCGACTCGACCGTGAAGCCGCCGCCGAGCGCCCGGGCCCGGGCCCGCATGGTGGGCAGCCCGAAGCCGCCGTCCCCGCCGGTGCGGCCCGCGACCGCCGCCGGGTCGAACCCGACCCCGTCGTCGACCACGTCCAACGCCACCTCGCCCTCCATGTAGCTGAGTGTCACCTCGGCCCGCGAGGCCTTCGCGTGCCGGCTGGTGTTGCCGAGCGCCGACTGCGCGATCCGCAGCAGTGCGGTCTCCTGCGCGGCCGGCAGCCGTACCGGGTCGCCGGAGAGGTGCAGTTTCACCGGCAGGCCGCTCTGCGCCGTCGTCGTCGCGCACAGCCGCTCCAGCGCGACCGGCAGCGAGTCCTCGTCGAGTGCGGGCGGGGTGAGCGCGCGGACGAAGCGCCGGGCTTCGTCCAGGTTGTCCTGGGCGGCCTGCCGGGCCTGCTCGACGTATCCGGCGGCGGCGTCGGTGCGTTCGGGCAGGGCCCGCTGGGCTGCCCGGAGCAGCAGTTGGATGGAGCTGAGGCTCTGGGCCAGGGTGTCGTGGATCTCCCGGGCGAGGCGCTCGCGCTCGGCCAGCACTCCGGCGGTGTGGTGGGCGGCGGCGAGGTCGGCGCGGGCGGCGGTGAGTTCGTCGATCAGCCGGCTCCGTTCCTCGCTCTCCCGGTACAGCGCCTGGTAGCCGAGCACGGTGGCGGTGGCGACGGCCGCGCCGAGCGCGGGGCCGATCGAGGCGGCGAGGCTGAAGCTGTGCTGGTGCCAGGACCAGGCGGCGATCGCCGCGGCGGCGGTGAGTCCGGCGGCGACCGGCCCGCCGCGCCGTCCGAGCAGGTGCAGTTCCAGGAAGTACAGGGGGAACGCCAGCCAGACCCCGTCCTGGGTGGCGAGCAGCACGCCCGCCCAGGTGACGCCGAGCAGGGCGAGCCAGAGGGCGGCGGCCCGGCGCGAGCGGCGGACGGCGGCCAGCCGCGGCCCGACGGCGTAGCCGGCACCCATGGCGGTGGCCGCGGCGGCGACGGCGGCCGGATCGCCGCCGTGGCCGGCGAAGACGGCTCGGGCGACGGCGAGCGCGAGCAGGCCCGCCACGAGCAGGTGCAGGCAGACCTGGAGGACGCGGGCGACGGGTGTGGTTCTGGATCGTTCGGTCGCCATCCGTCCAGCCTAGGTTCCGCACCGGGCGTACGCCATCAATCAAAAGGTTGAGCTCCGCTTCTGCCCTTTGATGCCCAGGATGCAATCCCCGGCGCGATGCCCGCGGCCCCTGCGGTCCAGGACGGTGGGAACGTCGGAAATCACCTGCGCAGAGGAAGGCCCACCGTGTTCGTCGCCTGGAGGGACCTGAGGTTCGCCAAGGGGCGGTTCGCCCTGATGGGGGCCGTCATCGTCCTGATCACCGTCCTGGTCGGCCTGCTGTCCGGTCTGACCGCCGGCCTCGGCCGCCAGAACGTCTCCGCGATCACCGGACTGCCCGCGGACCACCTGGTGTTCGGCCGGCCGGCCGACGGGCAGCAGCTGTCCTTCACCGATTCCCAGGTCGCCCCAGAGCAGTGGCAGGCCTGGTCCCGCGAGCCGGGTGTCACCTCCGCCCAGCCGCTCGGCATCACCACCACCAAGGCCGCCGCCGGGAAGCGCACCGCGGCGCTCTCCGCCTTCGGCGTGCCGGACGGCTCCGGGCTGGCCCCGCAGGGCGCCCGGATCGCCCCCGGCCAGGCGGTGCTGTCGAGGACCGCCGCCGAGGACCTGGGCGGCCTCGGCCCCGGCGCCGACTTCACCGTGGCCGGGCACCCGCTGCGGGTCGAGGCCGTCGACGGCGACGCCGCGTACAGCCACACCCCGGTCGTCTGGACCAGTCTCACCGACTGGCAGCGGTTCGCCCCGGGCGGCGCCGGCCACGCCACCGTCATCGCCCTCACCACGGCGAGGGGCGCCGACCTCGCCGCCGCCGACGCCCACCAGGGCACGATGACCCGCACCCGTGACGACGCCCTCGCCGCGATCGGCTCCTACACCTCGGAGAACGGCTCCCTCCAGCTGATGCGCGGCTTCCTGTTCGCCATCTCGGCGCTGGTGATCGGCGCCTTCTTCACCGTCTGGACGATCCAGCGCGGCGGCGACATCGCCGTCCTCAAGGCCCTCGGCGCCTCCACCCGCTACCTGCTGCGCGACGCGCTCGGCCAGGCCGTCCTGCTGCTGGTGCTCGGCACGGCCGTCGGCACGGCGATCGCCGTGGGGGCCGGCTCGCTGATGGGCTCCGCCGTCCCGTTCGTCCTCGACGCCCCGACCGTCCTGCTGCCCGCCGCCGTCATGATCGCCCTCGGCGCGGTCGGCGCGGCCCTGTCCGTCCGCCGGATCACCTCCGTCGACCCGCTGACCGCCCTGGGGAGCGCCCGATGAGTCTCCACCTCGACCGCATCACCCTCACCTACCCCGACGGCGACGGCCGGCTCACCGCCCTGGACGACGTCTCGCTGACCGTCCCCAAGGGCTCCGTCACGGCCGTCGTCGGCCCCTCCGGCTCCGGCAAGTCCAGCCTGCTGGCGGTGGCCGCCACCCTCATCGCGCCGGATTCCGGCCGGGTCGTCGTCGACGGCACCGACACCACCGGTCTCAGCCGGGCGGACCTCACCGCACTGCGCCGCAGCAGGATCGGGATCGTGTTCCAGCAGGCCAACCTGCTGCCCTCGCTCACCGCCGCCGAACAGCTCCAGGTGATGGCCCACCTCGACGGCCGCTCCCCCCGCGAAGCCCTCCCCCGCGCCCTGGACCTGCTGGACGCCGTCGGCCTCCGCGCCCAGGCCGCCCGTCGCCCGCACCAGCTCTCCGGCGGCCAGCGCCAGCGCGTCAACATCGCCCGCGCCCTGATGAACGACCCCACGGTGCTGCTGGTCGACGAGCCCACCAGCGCCCTCGACCACGAACGCGGCGCCGCCGTCCTGGACTTGATCACCGAGCTCACCCACCGCCGGGCGACCGCGACGGTCCTGGTCACCCACGACCGTACCCACCTGACGGCCGTCGACCAGATCGCCGAGGTCCACGACGGCCGGCTGACGCTTCCCGCGACGGTCTGAGTCACGTCAGACGGTATGGGCTACTTCAGCGGTCCGAGGACGTCGTCCACCTGCAGCGTCACTGCCGCCCCGACCGTCTGCGGCAGGGCGAACGACTGCCCCGGGTGGTGGACGGCGTGCACCCGGTACTCCCCGTCGTGCGGGTCCGTGAGCATCATGACCCGCTGGTTCGTCCGATCCGCGATGACGTAGACGGGCACGCCTGCCGAGGCGTAGGCCGTCGGCTTCCGCTTGAGGTCGTCGCTGAGATTCGATGAGGTGACTTCGAGGACGAGGCGAAACACCGACGGGTCGTAGCAGTTGTGCTCGATCTTGTGATCGGCGTAGTCGGCGTCAACCACCGACATGTCCGGAACTGCGAAGTCGAAGGGGCCGTCTGGCAGCCAACCATCCCCTGGATCACGCGGGACGTCTCGCCGTGGAGGCCGGCGACGAGCAGGAGCGGAAAGCTGATGGTGGTAAGCGCATCACCGTGCTGACCGTCAGGTGGCGGCGTCACTGTGATCTGCCCCCCGATGATCTCGACCTGGTAGCCGACCAACTGGGTGGAGATCAGGTCAGCGGCTTCGAGCAGCGTCAACTGCTGCTCCATGGGTTCTTCCACTGCGGCGGCGGACACGGAATTCCTCCTGGCTGCCGATGTCGAGAGCATCATCGTAGATTCCGGGCGCCCCCGGACGCCCGATCCTCTAACTTCACCCGAACGGGCGGTTTAGCCCCTACCGGGCCCGCAGCCGCAGCGCCGGCCGCTCCGGCTCCGCCGCGCCCTCCTGCCCGGCCCACAGCGAGCGGACGTGGCTCAGGTGGCGCGTCATGCAGGCCTCCGCCGCCTCGGCGTCGCCGGAGATCATCAGGTCCAGCAGCTCCAGGTGCTCCTCCGCCGAGGACACCAGCTCACCCTTCTCGTCGAGCCGGGTGAGCCCGTACAGCCGCGAGCGCTTGCGCAGGTCCCCGACGACGTCGACCAGCCGCGCGTTGCCGGCCAGGCCGAGCAGGTCGAGGTGGAACTGCCGGTCCGCCTCCAGGTAGCCGATCAGGTCGTGCTTGCGCGCGGCGGCGACGATCGCCTCGGCCTGCGGGCGCAGCCGCTCCAGCTGCTCCTTGGTGGCGGTGCGGGTGACCCGGCCGACGGTCGGGACCTCGATCAGGGCGCGGATCCCGGTGTAGTCGTCCAGGTCGCGCTCGGTGAGCTCGGTGACCCGGAAGCCCTTGTTGCGGACGGCCTCGACCAGGCCCTCGCGGGCGAGGTCCAGCATGGCCTCGCGGACGGGCGTGGCGGAGACGCCGAAGTCGGCGGCCAGTGCGGGTGCCGAGTACACGACGCCGGGGCGCAGTTCGCCGGAGATCAGAGCGGCCCGGAGGGCGTGGGCGACCTGGTCGCGAAGCCGCTCCTGGACGGAGATCAGGGTGCGGGGTTTGAGGTCGGCCATGGTGTTCCTCCGGGTGGGTGCAGAACACCAGCGTACAATGTCACGTTACGTTGAGTGCGCAACAGTCCGTGATTCAAACAACCTGTCAGCCGCCGAAAGCCATGGTGGCAGCGGCCGTCGGCCATGGCAACGGCCGACGGCACACGATCTGCCGCCACCCCGGACAGCCGGCCCTGCGTCGGCGGCGACCGACGTCCGCCGCGGCTGGAACCGCCCCCCGGCGGTCCCCACCGCGGCCGGACGTCACCGGCTCCGATGGACCTCCGCCGCGACCGCCAGGTCCTCCCAGGCCATCCCGACGCTCTTGAAGAACCGGGGCCGCCCGGCCGGCACCAGCGCGTCGCCGCGCACCAGCTCGGCCAGGTTCCACACCTGCCGCCCGGCCACGCCCGCCAGCACCAGGTCCCCGGCCTCCCGGGCCGCCACCGACCGCGCCTCCACATACAGTTCGGCGCGCCTGACCAGCACCTCGTCCACTTCCCGCGCGTCCGGCTCGTGCGAACCGACCGCCGCGACCGCCGCGTGCGCGGGCACCAGGGCGCCGTCGAACAGCGGGGTGCAGGAGGTCGTGCAGCAGACCACCAGGTCCGCCGCCGAGACCGCCTCCGGCCCGCCGACGGCGGCCGACAGGCCGGCCTTCCGCCCGTACGCCGCCAGCTCCGCGGCCCGCCCGGCGTGGCGCGCCACGACCGTGAGCCGGGTGAGCGGCCGGATGGCCAGCAGCGCGTCCAGGTGGCCGTACGCCTGCGGCCCGGAGCCGAACAGCACCAGGTGCTCCGCCTCGGGCACGGCCAGCCGCCGCAGCGCCACCGCGGTGACGGCCGGGGTGCGCAGCGCGGTGAGCGCGGCACCGTCCAGCAGCGCGAGGGGCTGCAGGGTGGGCCCGTCGAGCAGCAGGTAGCTGCCGGTGATCCGGGGGAGCCCGCGTTCGGGGTTGGCGGGCGCGACCCCGGCGATCTTCACGCCCGCGTACGGCCCGGCGGCGGCCGGCATCATCAGCAGCTCGCCGGCGGGCACCGACACGGCCGACCGGGCGGGTGCCGCCTCCGGGTCGAACCCGTCCAGCAGCACCCGCTCGATGGCCCCGACCGCCTCGGCGGGCCCGACCCCGCCGGTGCCCGGCACGGCGTACCGGAGCGGCACGACAGCCGCGCCGGGCGGAACGGTCGGGTTCGTGGGAGCACCGCCGGGCGGGCCGGCCGGACTCGAAACGGCCCCGCCGGGCAGGCCGGTCGCGTTCACAGCAGGAACCCCGTTCCCAGCTCGTCGGCCGGCTCCAGGACGAAGCCGTGCTCGCCGGTGCGGTGGGCCGTGCCGGTCACCTCGGTGACGACGCCCTTCCCCAGCGGGTCGCCGCCCGAGAGCACCCGGCCGGTGAACACCGTGCCGATGACCGACGCGTGCCACAGCTGCTCCCCTGCCGCCAGCCGCCCCTCGGCGGCGAGCACCGCGAGCCGGGCGGAGGTGCCGGAACCGCAGGGCGAGCGGTCGATCTGCCCGTCCGCGAAGACGGTGACGTTCCGCTGACTCAACCCGCCGTTCTCCGAAGGGAGTTCGTCGTACAGGATCACCCCGTACACGCCGGACAGCCGGGCGTCGGCCGGGTGCGCCACGGCGTCCGCTCTGGCCAGTGCCGCCCTGATCTCCCGCCCGGCAGCGGTGAGTTCGGGCAGCTGTGCCGGTTCCACGGCCAGCCCGAGCGAGGCGGCGGGCACCGAGGCGTAGCAGGCACCGGAGTGCGCCACCGCGACCTCCACCGTCCCGCGCGACGTCTCGACCGGCAGCTTCAGGGCGCTCACCCGGCTGGGCACGTTGCGGAAGGTCACCCCGGTGGTCCGCCCGCCGGCCCGGTGCACCAGCGCGGTGACCCGCCCGGACGGCACGTCGATCCGCACCCGCGCCACCCCGTCCGTGGGGGCCGCCACCAGGCCCGAGTCCACGGCCCAGGCGCCGAGCGCGATGGTGCCGTGCCCGCAGGCCGTCGAGTAGCCGTCCCGGTGCCAGAACAGCACGCCGAGGTGCGCCTCGTCGTCGTCCGGCGGCACCAGGAACCCGCCGTACATCCCGGCGTGCCCGCGCGGCTCCCGGGTGAGCAGCTGCCGGATGTCGTCCAGCGCGCTCGGCCGGGGCGCGGTCGCGCTGCCGCCCGCGCCGAGGGCGATGGCGCGCCGCTCGGCGACGGTGTCGCCGGGGATCGCGGGCGCGCCGTCCAGCACGATCCGGAAGGGCTCGCCGGCGGTGTGGTAGTCCACCGTCTGCACGAACATCAGAGCGCGCCCCCGCCCGGCAGCACGCTGACGGTTCGGCTGGCGGTGTAGAAGTCCAGGGCCGCCTGGCCCTGTTCGCGGTCGCCGTGGCTCGCGCCCTTGGCACCGCCGAAGGGCAGGTGGAAGTCGACGCCGCTGGACGGGGCGTTGACCCGGATCATGCCCGCGTCCAGCCGGTCGGCGGCGGCTAGCGCCACGTCCAGGCTGCGGGTGTGCACCGAGGTGGCGAGGCTGTGCGGGGTGTCGTTGGCGAGCGCGATCGCCTCGTCCAGGTCGGCCGCGGCGTGCAGGACGGCGATCGGGCCGAAGAACTCCTCGCGTGCCAGCGGGTGTTCGGCCGGCACGTCGGCGAGCAGGGTCGGTTCGACGTACCAGCCGGCCCGTTCGGGCACCCCGCCGCCGGTGAGCACGTTCGCCCCGGCTTGGACGGCCGAGCCGACGGCGTCGGTCAGCCGGTCCCGGGCAGCGGAGTCGACCAGCGGCCCGCACACCGCGTCGTCCACCGCCGCCAGGGCCTTGACCAGGGCCTCGCGCAGCGGCTCGTACGCGGCGCCGACCGCGATCACCCGGCTGGTGGCGGTGCACTTCTGCCCGGCGTACCCGGCGATGGCGGCCGCGATGTGCGCGGCAGCCGTCGCGATGTCGGCATCGGGCAGCACCAACGCGGCGTTCAGGCCGCCGAGTTCGGCCTGGACCGGCGCGCCGCGCTCGGTCGCGGCGCGCACCACGGCCCGCCCGACGCCGGTCGAGCCGGTGAAGGAGACCACGTCCGCGGTGTCCACCAGCGCCGCGCCCTCCTCCGCCCCGCCCGGCAGCACGGTGAACACGTCGGCGGGCAGCCCCGCGAGCTCGGCCAGCCGCAGCGCGCACGCCGTCGCCTCGGGCGCCGGCTTGAGCACCGCGGTGTTGCCGACCGCCAGCGCCGGCGCGGCCTTCCAACTCGGGATCGCCAGCGGGAAGTTCCAGGGCGCGATCAGCCCGGCCACCCCGTACGGGCGGCGCCGGGTGAGCAGCAGCCCGGGCCCGGCGGCGGGGTCGTGCACCGCTCCGGACGGCGCGTACGGCGCCTGCGCGTAGTAGCGCCAGATCGCCGCCGTCCGGGCGACCTCGCCCCGCGCCTCGGCGAGCGGCTTGCCGACCTCGCGCACGATCAGCGCGGCCAGCTCCTCGGCGTGCGCGTCGACCGCGTCCGCGATCCGGCCGAGCGCCGCCGAGCGGGCGCCGGCCCCGGCCGCGAGCCAGCCGGGCTGCGCGGCCCGGGCCCGCCCGACGGCGGCCCGCACGGCCTCGGCGCCGGGCTCCTCGACGGCGACCACGAGGTCGTGCGGATCGGCGGGGTTGTACGAGGTGATGGTCACAACTGGCATCCCTTCAGGGGAGGTTCAAAGCAGGCCCGGCGTACGGCAGGACCCGGTCTACAGCAGGAATCCCGCCGGGAACGGGTCGCTCGGGTCGAGGAAGTACTGGGCGGTGCCGGTGACCCAGGCCCGCCCGGTGACGGTGGGCACCACCGCGGGCCGCCCGGCCACCTCGGTCTCCTCGACCAGGCGCCCGGTGAAGGTCGTCCCGATGAAGGAGTCGTTGCGGAAGTCCCGCCCGAGCGGCAGCTCGCCGCGCGCGTGCAGCTGGGCCATCCGCGCCGAGGTGCCGGTGCCGCAGGGCGATCGGTCGAACCAGCCGGGGTGGATGGCCATGGCGTGCCGGGAGTGCTCGGCGGTGGAGCCGGGCGCGAGCAGCTGCACGTGGTGGCAGCTGTGGATGGACGGGTCCTCCGGGTGCACCGGCCGGTCGGGGCCCGCGTTGATCGCGCCCATCAGCGCGAGGCCGGCCTCCAGGATCTCCTGCTTGCGCTCGCGTTCGAAGGGCAGCCCGAACTCGGCGAGCGGCAGGATGGCGTAGAAGTTGCCGCCGTACGCGAGGTCGTAGCGCACCGTGCCGTAGCCGGGCACCTCGATCTTGCGGTCCAGGGCGGCGGAGTAGGACGGCACGTTGCGGATGGTCACCGCCTTGGCGGCGCCGTCCTCGACCCGCACCTCGGCGACGACGAGCCCGGCCGGGGTGTCCAGCCGTACGGTGGTGACCGGTTCGACCACCGGGACCATCCCGGTCTCGACCAGCACGGTGGCGACCCCGATGGTGCCGTGTCCGCACATCGGCAGCAGCCCGGAGACCTCGATGTAGAGGACCCCGAAGTCGGCGTCCGGCCGGGTGGGCGGCTGCAGGACGGCGCCGCTCATCGCCGCGTGGCCGCGCGGCTCGTACATCAGCAGGGTGCGGAAGTGGTCCAGGTGCTGCTGGAAGTGCACCCGGCGCTCGGCCATGGTGGCGCCGGGGATGACGCCGAAGCCGCCGGTGATCACCCGGGTCGGCATGCCCTCGGTGTGCGAGTCGACGGCGTGGAACACGTGACGGCTGCGCATGGGTCACAACTCCCGTACAGATTCGGATGGTTGGGGTGGGCCTGGCCGGCTGCCGCCGCAGCCGGCCGGAAGGTCCGACGACTCGGTCCCGGGCCGGGTCACCGGGGGATCAGACGAGGCCGTCGGCCAGCGCCTTCTCGGTGGCCGCGCGCACGGCCGCCTCGACGTCCGGGGTGAGCGGCCCGCGCGGCGCCCGGACCGGCCCGCCGGAGCGCCCGGCGATGTCCATGGAGAGCTTGATGGCCTGGACGAACTCGGTCTTGGAGTCCCAGCGCAGCAGCGAGTGCAGCGACTTGTACAGCGGCAGCGCGGTCTCCAGGTCGTGCTTGACGGCCGCGTCGTAGAGCGCCACCGAGGCCGCCGGCAGGGCGTTCGGGTAGCCGGCGATCCAGCCGACCGCACCCGCCAGCGCCAGCTCCAGCAGCACGTCGTCGGCGCCGATCAGCAGGTCCAGCCCTGGGGCCAGCTCGGCGATCTCGTACGCCCGTCGGACGTCGCCGCTGAACTCCTTGACCGCGACGATCGAACCGTCGGCGTACAGCTGGGCGAGCAGCCCGGGGACGAGGTCCACCTTGGTGTCGATCGGGTTGTTGTACGCGACGACCGGCAGGCCCGCCGCAGCCACCTCGGCGTAGTGCGCGCGCACCGAGGCGTGGTCGGCCCGGTAGGCGTTCGGCGGCAGCAGCAGGACGGAGCCGGCGCCGGCCTCGGCGGCCTGCTCGGCCCAGCGGCGGGATTCGGCGCTGCCGTACGCGGCCACCCCGGGCATGACCCGGGAGCCGTCGCCGGCCGCCTCGACCGCCACCTCGACGACCCGGGCGCGCTCCTCGGCGGTGAGCGTCTGGTACTCGCCCAGCGAGCCGTTGGGGACGACGCCATCGCAGCCGGAGTCGATCAGCCAGCGGACGTGCTCGGCGTAGGCGTCGTAGTCGACGGAGTGGTCCGGGCGCAGCGGGATCGTGGTGGCGACCATGATCCCGCGCCAGGGACGGGTGGTGTCGTGCGGGGTGATGGACACGTGAACTCCTTGGTGAGGTGTGACATTTTATAAGAGAGTGCAGGCCGGAGACAAGGTCTCCGACCCGGCCGTTCGACGGAAGGACCGCCGCCGACCGACGGCCGGCCCCGCCCGTCGGTCGGCCCCGCTAGTCGGAGGGCCCCGCCGCCAGTTGCGAGAGCGGCACCGGGCAGCCCAGCGGCCGCCGGTCCGGCCCCGGCTCACCCGGGCCGGCCAGGCAGGCCACGGCCGGACCGCACATCCGCCCCTGGCACCAGCCCATCCCGGCCCGGGTGAGCAGCTTGACGGTGCGCGGATCCCCCGCGCCCAGCTCGTCCACGGCCTCCCGGACGGCGGCGACAGACACCTCCTCGCACCGGCAGACGTCGGTGTCCGGGCGCAGCCACCCGGTCCAGCCGGGCCCCGGTCGGTGCGCGGCGGCCATTAGCTCGGCGAAGGCCCGCAGCCGCGTCCGGCGGCGCAGCAGCGCGGCCGACGGCAGTGCTCCGGCCACCGCGTGCGCGGCCAGTTCACCCTCGGCGATGGCGAGGTCGGCGCCGCCGACGCCGTTGGTCTCCCCCGCCGACCAGAGGCCGGGCACGCTGGTGCGCAGCCGGGCGTCGACCTCCAGTGCGACGGCGCCGTCCGGTCCGCTGCGGGTCCGCGCGCCCAGTTCGACGGCCAGGTCGATCTGCGGCAGCAAGCCGTGGCCGACCGCGACCGCGTCGCAGTCGATCCGGCGCCCGGTGCCGGGCACCGGCCGCCAGTCGGCGTCCAGCCGGGCCACGGTGACGCCGGTGACCCGGTCCGTCCCGTGCGCCTCGACCACGGCGCTGCGCGGGCGCAGCCGGACCCCGTGCCGCAGCAGCGCGCCACCGTGCCCGGCGCCTTCGACCAGCTTGCCGGGGACTCCAGCCAGCACGCCCGGACGCCGCGCGTACCCGAGGTAGGCGGTGGCCTCGACCACTGCGGGCACCTCGGCACCGGCGGTGACCAGCGAGGACGCCGCCGCGAGCAGCAGCGGCCCGCTCCCGGCGACCACGATCCGCCGCCCGGGCAGCACCAGCCCGGCCTTGAGCATCGCCTGGGCGCCGCCCGCGGTGACCACCCCGGGCAGGGTCCAGCCCGGGAACGGCAGCTGCCGCTCGTACGCGCCAGTGGCAAGCAGCACCGTCCGGGTCCGGACGGTGGCCCGGTCGGTGTTCTCCGGCCCGCGCGTGACGTGCACCGCGAAGCCCTCTTCAAGGCGCTCCAGCGCCCAGACCTGGTGTCCGCCGCGGAAGGCGGCCCGCCCGGCCCGCTCATGGGCGGCGAGCCGGTCGGCCAGGCCCGTGTAGGCGGACCAGCGGTGGTGCAGCCGGTCCGGGCGGGCGGCACCGAGCCCGGCCGCCGGGTGGCGGTAGTACTGCCCGCCGGTGCTCTGCCCGCCGTCCAGCAGGACGCAGCGCAACCCGAGGTCGGCGGCGGCGACGGCGGCGGCGAGCCCGGCCGGGCCGGCCCCGACCACGGCGAGGTCGTACGGCAGCGACTCGAAAGCCTGCCGGGCCCCCTGGGCTCCCCGGGCCTCGTGGGCCTCGTGTGGCTGGTGAGCCTCGTACGGCTCAGACGGCGAGGTCGGCACGGCCGTGGCCCTCCTGGGTGGTGACGGTGGTGCCGGGCTCGGCGGGGAGCAGGCAGGTGCGCTGGTTGGGGCGCCCGTTGACGGTGGCCAGGCAGTCGAAGCAGGCGCCGATCCCGCAGAACGCCCCGCGCGGCTTCCCGCCGACCCGGGTGGTGCGCCAGGCGAGCACGCCGTCGGCCCACAGCGCGGCGGCGATCGACTGCCCGGGCAGCGCGGGGACGGGCCGCCCGTCGAAGTCGATGTGGTGGGCTGGCCCGGGCTCGGCCTCGACCAGCTCGGCGGGGGTGCGGCGGCGCATCGACGGCTTCTCCAATCCAGGACGGGATCTCATGCGGGCCCGCTCTCCACGGGCTACGGGCTACGTACGGGCAACAGGCAACAGGCAACAGGCAACAGGGCCGACTCTCCTGCGAGCCGAGCCTCACACCGCCGGGAACCGGTCCGGGCGGAACGGCCCGAGGTCCTGCTCCGGCTGCTTCCCGGCGAGCTGCTCGCTGATCAGGAGCCCGGTCGCCGGAGCGAGCCCGATGCCGGCCCCCTCGTGCCCGCAGGCGTGGTAGAGCCCGGGCACCCGCGGGTCCGCGCCGATGGCCGGCAGGTGGTCCGGCAGGTACGGGCGGAAGCCCCGGTAGACGCGCATGACGGTGACGTCGGCGAGCAGCGGGAAGAGTTCGGCGGCCTGGCCGGCGAGGCGGCGCAGCACCTCCTGGGAGAGGGTGCGGTCGAAGCCGACCCGCTCCCGGCTGGCGCCGATCAGCACCGGCCCGCCCGGCGTTCCCTCGATCACGGCGGAGGTCTCGAGTCCGGCGGACCCGCTGGCGACGTTGGCCACGTAGTCGGCGGCGTAGACCTTGTGCCGGACGACGCGCGGCAGCGGTTCGGTGACCAGGACGAATCCTCGCCGGGGCATCACCGGCAGGTGCACTCCGGCGAGCGCGGCCAGTTCGCCGCCCCAGGTGCCGGCCGCGTTCACCACGGCGGGCGCGGCGAGTCGGCGGCGGTCGGTCCGTACGCCGCGCACGGCGCCGTCCGGCCCCCGGTCGACGGCGGTCACGGTCTCCCCGGTGATCAGCTCGGCGCCCATCCGGCGGGCCGCGCGGAGCAGGTGGGCGGCGGCGAGGGCGGGCTGGAGCTGGGCGTCCTGCGGATAGTGGAAGCCGCCGGCCAGGCCACGGGCGAGGTGCGGTTCCAGCTCCTGGAGCCGTTCGCCGGGCACTTCCTCGGCGGTCACTCCGGCGGCGCGCTGCCCGGCGGCGAAGGTTCGCAGCGCGTCCTGCCCGGCTGCGGTGGAGGCGACCACCACGCCGCCCTTGGGCTCGAACTCGACGGCCGCGCCGAGGTCGTCGGCGAGTTCGCGCCAGAGCCGGATGCCGAGCAGGGCGAGGTCGAGCTCGGGCCCGGGCTCCTTGTCGGAGACCAGCAGGTTGCCTTCGCCCGCGCCGGTGGTGCCGCCGGCCACCGGCCCGCGGTCCACCACGGCGACGGCGAGCCCGGCGCGGGCGGCGTAGTAGGCGCAGGCGGCGCCGACCACACCGGCGCCGACCACGACGACGTCCAGGGGAGGTCTCTTGGTCTTCAGCACGTCAGTAATATGTCACATGCCATCCGCCCTGCCAAGACCACCCGACAGAACCGCGAAAAGGCCCCAGCCCGGCGAAAAAGCCCCGACCAGCGGAAAGCCCCGGCCCGCTGCTCGAAAGCGACGGGCCGGGGCCTCCTCAGGGCCCGCCGGCTCAGGTGATGTCGTCCATCTGCTCGTGGCGGGCGGCCGGCACCGGGGGACCTGCCGTCGGAGCCGCCGAGGCCCGGACGGTCTCCGCCCCGGCCACCGCCTGCACGCTGAGGTCCAGGTGCGAGGCCTCCTCGTCGCCCAGCTGGGCGTCCGGGTTGCGGCGCGCCTTGCGCTTGTCGAAGGCGATCGCGATGATCACCGCGGCGAAGTACAGCGCCCAGATCGGCGCGGCCAGGATCAGCATGCTGATCGGGTCCGCGCTCGGGGTGGCGAAGGCCGCGAACACCGTGATGCCCATGACCATGCCGCGCCACCAGCCGAGCAGCCGCTTGCCGCTCACGATGCCGACCATGTTGAGCATCACCAGCAGCAGCGGGAACTCGAAGGCGAACCCGAAGACCAGCACCATCCGGGTGGCGATGTCGAAGTAGTCCTCGGGCGGCAGGATCGGCGTGGTCGTGTCCGGCGTGAACGAGATCAGCACCGCGACGGTGGTCGGCATCACCAGGAAGGCGCAGGCCACGCCCGCCAGGAACAGCGGTGCGCCGCAGACCATGAAGATGACGGTGTACTTCTTCTCGTGCCGGTGCAGACCGGGCGCCACGAAGGCCCACACCTGGTACAGCCAGACCGGGACGGCCGCGACCACGCCCGCCGTCAGGGCGACCTTCAGCATCCAGTTGAAGCCCGCGGTGAGGCCGATGTTGGACACCTGGGCGCAACGCCCGTGGAACTCCCCCGCGTTGGCCTTGTCGCACTGCGGCAGCGGCTGGAGGAGGAACGTCTCCAGCTGCTTGTGGTAGATCCCGGCGACGATCGTGAAGAGCACGATCGCCAGGACCGACTTGACCACGCGGTTGCGCAGTTCCCGCAGGTGGTCGGCGAGGGCCATCCGCCCCTCAGGATCCTTTGACGCCTTCGGCGCCTTGGAGAGCTTGCTCAACCCCGGTCCTCAACTCGTGCGTCGAGGCCCGCCGGTCGACGGGCCTCCATGATCGCGTGCGCCACGGCTCAGCGCGGGCGTTCGCCGTCGGGCACGGACGGCCCGGCGGCGGGGCCGGCCACCGGACGGGCCGTGGCGGAGGCGCCCGGAGCGGCCTGGACGGTCCGGTCCACGGGCGGCACGGCGCCGTCCACGTGGGCCGGGGCCGGCGGTGCGGGCCGCTCCTCGGGCTCGCCGTCCGAACGCATGGCCTTGGCCTCGCTCTTCAGGATCCGCAGCGACTGTCCCAGCGAGCGCGCCAGGTCCGGCAGCCGCTTGGCTCCGAACAGCACGACGGCAAGAACCACGATCACCACGATCGCGGTCATCGAGATGCGCATGCGCGACCACCTTCAGTCATGGCGGCCCGACGGGCCGTCCGCTGCGGATGGTAACCGCTGCGGATGACGCCACGACGACGACCGCCCGAACAGGACAGCGGCCCCCCGTACACGGTTCAGGAGCCGACTGAGAGCGTAACCCGCCCTCACCCCGGCGCAGCAGTCCCCGTACCGTCGACGACCCCGCCGTGCCGCGCGGGCCCGGTCAAGCCCCGGTTCAGCCCCGGCTCGGCACCGCGCCCGCCAGCTCCTCGGCCGCCGCGGCCAGCGCCCGCGAGGCGGTGTCCACGCCCTTGGCGAGCGCCCGCACGTCCAGCCAGAGCCGGATCGCGAGCACCCCGAGGACCAGCAGGCCCGCGGTGGCGAGCAGGACGGCGACGACGAGCATCCAGGACATGGGCCCACCCTACCCGGGCGCTACCCCTCGGCCGGGACGAGCCGCATGGTGCGGACCCCGGCCCCGGTGAGCGCCTCGATGATCTTCTCCCCGGCCTGCTTGCGCACCGCCGCCCCGCACCGGGGGCAGCAGAAGCTGTAGTGCGCGTGGGCCGGGGTGCGGCCGAGGGTCAGCCGGAACTCCTCGGCCGGGAGTTCCACCTTCTCCCGGCACTGCGAGCAGTACACCTTGAATCTGGTCCCGGGTTCCACTGCTCAGTCCTGCCCCTCCCCGTAGCCGGCCAGCGCCTGCCGCGCGGCCGCGCGCGCCTGCTCGGCGAGTTCGGGCGGCGAGACGATCCGGCCGTCCCGGCCCAGCCGCAGCGCCAGGGGGCGCAGCTGGGAGGGGTCGGCGCTGCGCAGGGTGATCCGCAGTCCGCCGTCGGGCAGTTCCTCGGCCCGGTCGTGGGTGTAGTACTCGGCCACCCAGCGGCCGCCGGAGGAGACCTCGACGACCACCTCGGGGTCGTCCGCCGCCGGGTTGACCAGCCCGCCGCTCAGGTCGCGCGGCTCGCGCCGGGGCGGGTCGGCCGGGACGTCCAGGACGCGGATCTCGGCGACCCGGTCCAGCCGGAACATCCGGTGGTCCTCGGAGGTGCGGCACCAGGCTTCGAGGTACGTGTGGCCCTCGGTGAGCAGCCGGATCGGGTCGACCTCGCGCTCGGTCATCCCTCCGCGTCCGTGCGAGTAGTAGCGCAGCCAGAGCCGGCGGCCCTCGCTGAGCGCACGGTCGATGTCGGCGAAGACGTGGCTCTCGGCCTCGAAGGTCACGCCGACCCGGGCGCTGCCCTCGGCGCTCTCCCCCGCCGCGTTCTCGATCTTGGCGACCGCCCGGGTGAGCGCCTCCCGGTCCCCGGCCCGCAGCCCGGGCAGCCCGGCCACCGCGCGGGCGGCCACCAGCAGCGCGGTCGCCTCGTCGGCGGCCAGCCGCAGCGGCTGGGCCACGTCGTCGACGTTGTGCCACCAGATCCGCTCGCCGTCGGTGTCGATGTCGAGCAGGTCGCCGCCGCGGAAGCTGGTGCCGCACATCGGCAGCACGTTGAGGTCCGCGATCAGTTCGCGCTCGCTGATCCCGAAGGCCCGGGCGACTTCGGCGACCTCGGCCCCGGGCCGCTCGCGCAGGTAGGTGACCAGCGACAGCATCCGTCGCGTCTGGTCGATTGCATTGCTCATGCCCGAACGTCCTCCGAGTCCAGCCCCGCGACCGCCCGCAGCCGGTCGACCACATCCGCCCGCAGCTCCTCCGGCCCGAGCACCAGCACGTCCGGCCCGAACTCGGCGAGGTCGGCGCCCAGTCCGTTGCCGTACGGGATCTCCAGCTCGTCCCAGGCCTCGTCCACCGGGGTGCCGGCCAGCGCCTTGGTGCGCAGCGGGAAGCCGGCGCCGCGCCGGACCCGGACGGTCGCGGTGGCGGTGGCGCCCTCCCCCGCGAACTTCGCCACGGTGGCCCGCACGTCCACGTGCTGGGGCACGGTGCCGAGGAAGGCCCCGTTCTTCGCCCGCACCTTGCCGGTGATCCGGCTGAGCCGGAACACCCGGGCGTCGCCGCGGTCCCGGTCGTACCCGGCCAGGTACCAGTGCCCGCGCCAGCACTCCAGCGCCCACGGCTCGACGCTGCGCTGCTCGACGGCGGCGGCACCGGCCTTGCGGTACTCGAAGGTGACGGGGCGGCGGTCCCGGGCGGCGGTGAGCAGCGGCTCGAACGCGGCCTCCCGGGCGGGGATGCGCGGCTCCAGGGCGGTCCGGCCCTCGGTCTCGACGAAGGGCACTCCGGCGGCGCGCAGCTTCTGCAGCGCGCCGCTGGCCGCGCCGGACATCTTGGCCTGCTGCCAGACCCGGGCCGCCAGGGTCAGCGCGGCCGCCTCCTCGGCGTCCAGCGCGATCTCGGGCAGCCGGTTGCGGTCGGCTCGGGCCAGGTAGCCGAGTTCGCCGTCCAGGGTGTTCTCGTCGACGTCGATCACCAGGCCGAGCTCGCGCAGGTCGTCCTTGTCCCGCTCGAACATCCGGTTGAAGGCGTCCTCGCTGCTGCTCTGCCAGGCTTCGCGGTACGCCTCGATGGATTCCCGCAGCTCCTTCTTGGAGAGCGGACGTCTGGTGTTCATCAGGCACAGGGCGAGATTCATCAGCCGCTCTGCCTTGGCGATCGCCATCGCTGACCCTTCCGGTGTGCCGCGCCGCGCGCGGGTGCGCCAACCGGGCGATCACCACCCGGCGGGACCGACCGTACCGGTAGCGGTACGCACTGCAAAAGCCGCGTCCGCGAACGCCCGTGGGCCGGGCCCCCGCAGGGGTCCGGCCCACGGTCAGGACGGGCTCAGACGGCCAGCAGGTCGACCACGAAGATCAGGGTCGAGTGCGGCGGGATGAGCGGCGTGGGCGACTGGGCGCCGTACGCCAGGTGCGACGGGATGGTCAGCTCGCGGCGGCCGCCGACCTTCATGCCGACGACGCCCTGGTCCCAGCCCTTGATGACGCGGCCGCCACCCAGCGGGAAGCGGAACTCGTTCGGGCTCCGGTTCCAGCTCGCGTCGAACTCCTCGCCGGTCTCGAAGGTCACGCCGACGTAGCGGACGCTGACGTTCTGGCCCTTCTTGGCCTCCGCGCCGTCGCCCACGACGATGTCGCGGATCTGCAGCTCCGCCGGGGCGTCGCCGATCGGGAAGTCGATCTCGGGCTTCTCGTTGAGGTTGACGCTCACAGTCCCTCTTCTCACGTTTCGCTTTGGCATTCACGACCAAGCGGCGGGCGCCCGCACGCCGGTCCGTTCCCGGACCACCGTAGGGGCGTCCGCCGCCCGTACGGGTCCGGCCACGCGGCCGGACCCGAAGGTCACACGTCGTCCATTGTCACCCGAAAGTGGATCAGCCCTGACCGGCGTCCAGGATGTCGACCACGAACACCAGCGTCGCGCCGGGCGGGATGTCGCCCTGGCCCTTGTCGGCGTAGCCCAGCGCGGCCGGGATCACCAGCTCGACCCGGCTGCCCACGGTCTGGCCCTCCAGGCCCTGGTCCCAGCCGGGGATGACCTGGCCGCCGCCGAGGGGGAAGGAGAGCGCCTGGCCCTTGCTGAGCGAGGAGTCGAACACCTTGCCGTCCTTGAACAGCGCGCCGGTGTACTGGACGACGATCTTCTCGCCCTTCTCCACCTTCGGCCCGTTGCCCTTGATCAGGACGTGCGACTTCAGCTCGGTCGGGTCCTTGGCGCCGGCCACCGGGGTGATCTCGGCGGGCTTCTTGCCGTTGTCCTTGACCTGCGGGAAGTCCGCCGGCGGCGGCGTGACCGTGCCGCTGACCACCGAGTCCGGCGCGTTGGCGTTGCGGATGTCGATCACGAAGATCAGGTCGTCCTTGGGCCCGATCGACATGTCGGCCTTGCCCTGGGAGCCGAACGCGGCGGCCGGCGGGGCCACCACGAGCACCCGGCTGCCGGCCTTCTTGCCGACCACGGCCTGGTCCAGCGCGGGGATCAGCGAGTCCGTGCCGGCCTGGAAGATCTGCGGCTTGCCGTTGGCGTCGTACGAGCTGGGGATGTCCTTGCCGGTGTTCCAGTCCTTGGCGGTGTAGTCCACCGAGGTCCAGGAGTTCTTGTCGACCTTGGCGCCGGTGCCCTCGGTGAGCACCTTGACCACGAAGGAGCCGTCCGAGGCCTCGCCCGGCACCTGGATGTCGGCCTTCTTGCCGAAGTCGCCGGTGACGGTCGGCAGCACCTTGGCGCTGTCCTTGATCGGCGGCACCGGTTCGGCGCTCGGCGTGGGCGGCGCGGACTTGGCCGCGTCCGGCTTGGCCGCGGTGGTGTCCTTGGAGCCGTCCTTGTTCACCAGGTACAGCGTCACGGCGCTGCCGGCCAGCAGCACGGCCAGCACCGTGCCGAGGATCACCCCGAGCCGGCCGACTCCCGGCGGGTTCTCGTCGTACCCGGCCTCGGAGGTGTCGCTCTTGCGCACGCTGGAGGCGAAGATCTGCGGGGTGTCATCGGTCTTCGTCCCGCCCGCGGCACGCGGCGCCTCACCGGGCTGGGCCCAGCCGGCCTGCTGCTTCAGGATCGACGGCGGAACGACGATCGACTCGCCGTCCCCCGGAAGCGGGCCGCCGGGACGGGAGGCGGCCGGGTCACCCGCAGAGCTGTCGTTCGCCGCGGTGCCGGCCCCGCCCGGGCTCGGCGTCTTCTCAGTCATGACTCCCCATCCATCTCGCCACAGGTCTTTCAGGTCTGCGCCCGGCGTGCTGCGCGCCGGCCTGCCGTCGCACCGCCCGCCCCGGACCTTGGCGCCGGGCGGCGCCTGCCACAGCGCGAGGGCAGTATGACAGCTCAGGATGAGGGCGGACGCTTCGTTTGTACGAGCGTCCGCCCAAGCGTACGGAATCCCCGGGGTGACTTCCTAGGGCCCCGGCCCTAGACCGCTTCCAGGATGTCGATCACGAAGACCAGCGTGGAGTTCGCCGGGACGGCGCCCTGCGCCTTGTCCTGGTACCCGAGCGCGGGCGGCACCACGAGCAGGACCCGGCTGCCGACGTTCTGCCCGACCAGGCCCTTGTCCCAGCCCTCGATCACACTGCCGGTGCCGATCTGCACCGCCTGCGCGCCCCCGTGCGTCCAGGAGGCGTCGAACTGCTGGCCGTTGCTCCACAGCACCCCGGTGTACTGCACCACCAGTGTCTGCCCGCTCTTGACCTGCTTGCCCTCGCCCTTGACCAGGACCGCCTGCTGCAGGTCGCCGGGCGGGGTCTGCCCGGCCGGGACGGTGATCGTCACCGGCGCCTTGCCGTTGTCCTTGACCTGCGGCAGCGCGGCGGGCGGCTGGGTCATGGTCCCGGTGAGCGTGGAGTCCTGCGGCAGGCTCTCCACGATGTCCAGCACGAAGACCACGGTGTCGTTCTTGTTGACGCCCAGCTGGCCGGAGCCCTGCTCGCCGAAGGCCGCCGCCGGCGGGGCCACCACCAGCAGCCGGGTGCCCACCTTCTTGCCGATCACGCTCTGGTCCAGCGCCGGCACCAGCTGCCCGCTGCCCGCCTGGTAGAGCTGCGGCTTGCCGTTGGCGTCGTAGGAGCTGGGCAGGTCCTTGCCGGTGGTCCAGTCCTTCGCGGAGTAGTTGACCGTCACCCAGTCGCCCTTGTTGACGGTCGAGCGCTCGCCCTCACTGACCGTGTTCACCACGAACTGGCCGCTGGGCTGCTGGCCCTCGGGGATGGTGATGGTGGCCTTGCTGCCGAACCCGCCGTCCGAGAGCACGGGCATCGGCGACGCCTCGCCGACCGGCGCGGGCACGGTCGGGGCGGCGCTCGCCGCGGACGGCGTCGCCGGACCGGCCGCCTTGGGGGAACTGCCGCAGGCGACCGTCAGCAGCAGCGGCAGGGTGAGAAGCAAACCGGCGGTGCGGCGCACGGTGGTCCTAACTGTCGGTCGAAGTCGGCTCTCTGACTCGACGGACAGCGTATGCCCGGCACGCGTCCGGCCCCGGTAGGCACCACCGGGGCCGGACCGCCGTCGTGATCATGGCGCCTCGACCGCCCGCCCGATCACCGTGCTCGCGCGCTACATCCCCGCGATGAGTTTCTCCACCCGCTCGTCGACCGACCGGAACGGGTCCTTGCACAGCACCGTGCGCTGCGCCTGGTCGTTCAGCTTCAGGTGCACCCAGTCCACCGTGAAGTCCCGGCGCTGCTCCTGCGCCCGCCGGATGAAGTCCCCGCGCAGCCGGGCCCGGGTGGTCTGCGGCGGGATCGACTTGGCCTCGAAGGTCTTGAGGTCGGTGGTCACCCGCTTCGCCTGCCCCTTGCCCTGGAGCAGGTAGAACAGGCCGCGGCGGCGGTGGATGTCGTGGTACGCGAGGTCGATCTGGGCCACCCGCGGGTTGGACATGCTCATCTGGTGCTTCTCGCGGTAGCGCTCGATGAGCTTGTACTTCATGATCCAGTCGATCTCGGTGGCCACGCCGTCCAGCCGCTCGGTGCGGACGGCCTCCAGGGTGCGGCCCCACAGGTCGAGGACGCGGGCGATGGTGCCGGTGTTGATGCCCTTGCGGTCGGCGAACTCCAGGGCCTTGGTGTAGTACTCCTCCTGGATGTCCAGCGCGCTGGCCTCCCGGCCGTTGGCGAGCCGCACCTGGTGGGTGCCGGTGAGGTCGTGGCTGACCTCGCGGATCGCCCGGATCGGGTTCTCCAGGGTGAGGTCGCGCATCACCACGCCGGCCTCGATCAGCCGCAGCACCAGGTCGGTGGCACCGACCTTGAGCAGCGTGGTGGTCTCGGACATGTTGGAGTCGCCGACGATCACGTGCAGCCGGCGGAAGCGCTCGGCGTCCGCGTGCGGCTCGTCCCGGGTGTTGATGATCGGCCGCGAGCGGGTGGTGGCGGAGCTGACGCCTTCCCAGATGTGCTCGGCCCGCTGGCTGACGCAGTACACCGCACCGCGCGGGGTCTGCAACACCTTGCCCGCCCCGCAGATCAGCTGCCGGGTCACCAGGAACGGGATCAGCACGTCGGCCAGCCGGGAGAACTCGCCGTGCCGGGCCACCAGGTAGTTCTCGTGGCAGCCGTAGGAGTTGCCGGCCGAGTCGGTGTTGTTCTTGAAGAGGTAGACGTCCCCCGCGATGCCCTCCTCGTGGAGGCGCCGCTCGGCGTCCACCAGCAGCCCTTCGAGGATGCGCTCGCCGCCCTTGTCGTGCGTCACCAGCTCGGTCACGTCGTCGCACTCGGGGGTGGCGTACTCGGGGTGGGAGCCGACGTCGAGGTAGAGCCGGGCGCCGTTGCGCAGGAACACGTTGCTGCTGCGGCCCCAGGAGACGACCCGGCGGAACAGGTACCGCGCGACCTCGTCCGGCGACAGCCGCCGCTGCCCGCGGAACGTGCAGGTCACGCCGTACTCGTTCTCCAGCCCGAAAATCCGGCGGTCCATGAGCACTCCATTCTCTGTCGGAGCTGTCCGAAACCGCCTCCACGACGACTGGGCCGCCGCAGGGGCACCGGAGTCCCGTACGACGGCGGTCCGGCCGCCGTACGGGACTCCGTAGGCACTGCTACTCCGGCGCGGTGTCCGCCGGGTTCTCGTCGTCGTCCGACTCGGCGGACTGGTCCCCGTCGAGCAGCCGGCCGAGCTGGTTGCCCAGGATCCGTTTGAACTTGCGCTGCTGGAACCGCTGGCGGTCGAGGACCGCGACCTCCAGCTGCTCCGGGGTGAGGCTGCGCGGGCTGCCCCCGTTGGGGTCGCGGGCGAGCGAGTCCACCGCGACCGTCACCGCCTCGGTCAGGCTCATGCCCACGCGGTGGCGCTGGCCCAGGTAGTTGCCGATCGAGTCGGCGTTGCCGCCGACCACCACGTAGTTCTTCTCGTCGACGACCGAGCCGTCCGGCGTGAGCCGGTAGATCTGGTCGTTGTCGCTGGTGCGGCCGACCTCGGCCACGATCAGCTCGACCTCGTACGGCTTCTCGCCGACCGAGGAGAAGATGGTGCCCAGGGTCTGGGCGTAGACGTTGGCCAGGCCGCGGGCGGTGACGTCGGCGCGGTCGTAGGAGTAGCCGCGCAGGTCGGCGTAGCGGACGCCGCCGATGCGCAGGTTCTCGAACTCGTTGTAGCGCCCGACCGCCGCGAAGGCGATCTTGTCGTAGATCTCGGAGACCTTGTGGAGCGCCCTGGAGGTGTTCTCGGCGACGAAGACGATGCCGTCGGCGTAGGTGAGCACGACCACGCTGCGACCGCGCGCGATGCCCTTGCGGGCGTACTCCGCGCGGTCCGCCATGGCCTGCTGGGGTGAGACGTAGAACGGTGTCGACACCGGCGGTCGTCCCTTTCCTGTGAGGTGACGGCTAGATCAGCGGGGCCTGCGGGCCGTTGGGGTGGGTCAGGCGCTCGTCGGTGATGGCGACCACGGTCCGCCCGACCTCCGCGTCGGTGAGCCGGCGGAAGCCGTCCTCGGTGATCAGCGAGACGATCGGGAAGATCTTGCGGGCGAGGTCCGGACCGCCGGTGGCGGAGTCGTCGTCGGCCGCGTCGTAGAGGGCCTGGACGACCACGGTCACGGCCTGTTCGGCCGTCAGGTCCTCGCGGTAGAGCTTCTTCATCGAGCCCCGGGCGAAGACCGACCCCGAGCCGGTGGCGGCGAAGCCGCGCTCCTCGGAACGCCCGCCGGTGACGTCGTAGTTGAAGATCCGGCCGCGGCCGAGGTTGAGGTCGTAGCCGGCGAACAGCGGCACCACCGCGAGGCCCTGCATCGCCATGCCCAGGTTGCCCCGGATCATGCTGGTGAGGCGGTTCGCCTTGCCCTCCAGGGAGAGCGTGGCGCCCTCGATCTTCTCGTAGTGCTCCAGCTCCAGTTGGAACAGCCGGACCATCTCGACCGCCAGGCCCGCGGTGCCGGCGATGCCGACCGCGCTGTACTCGTCGGCCGGGAAGACCTTCTCGATGTCGCGCTGGGCGATCACGTTGCCCATCGTCGCCCGGCGGTCACCCGCGATCACCACGCCGCCGTCGAAGATCGCGGCCACGATCGTGGTCCCGTGCGGGGCCTCGACGACGGAGCCCTCGGGGAGCCCGCCGCGGTGGCCCGGGACCAGCTCCGGCCGGTGCTCGGCGAGGAAGTCGAGGAACGAGGACGACCCCGGGGTCAGGAAGGCAGCCGGTAGACGCCCGGTGCCGCGAGTGTTGGCTTCCACACGAATCCTTCCAGGTAGCTTGAAGCGCGCGCTGCCCGCACCCTACCCGCCCGACGATCACTGTCCACGGGGGGAGGGAAGGTGCCGGGCGGTCGGGCGGCGAGCGCCGCCCGACCGCCCTCGACGGTCGCGACCGTGAAATTCCCGATGACCGGGGACAGGTTATTGGCCGCCCTTTTGCACGAAGCCGCGCACGAAATCCTCCGCGTTGGACTCGAGGACTTCGTCGATTTCGTCCAGCACCGCGTCGACGTCGTCGTCCAGCTTTTCCTGGCGTTCCTTGAGGTCGTCGGAATTCTGCGTTTCCGCAACCTGCTCCTCGACCTCCTCGGAGGAGCGGTTTGCCCGCTGCTGGCCGCCGCCGGTGTCCTTGCTCGCCATTTCCCTCACCCCGCTCGAATCGTCTGGCACGGTTTGGTCGGTCGGGTCACTGCTCGCTGCACCGACCCTATACACAAGGTGCGACTGCCGCTCCCGGTTTGCCGGTGGCGCTTCCTGTCCAACACCCGCTGCCACCCCGGATGATTCCCATTCGGCGGACGTTCACCCGTGGTGATCGAAAAGTTACCCGCCGGACAGCACCCGGAGCAGGTCCTCCGCCGTGCGGCAGCGGTCCAGCAGCTCCTTGACGTGGTTGCGGGTGCCGCGCAGCGGCTCCAGCGTGGGCACCCGCTGCAACGAGTCCCGGCCCGGCAGGTCGAAGATGACCGAGTCCCAGGAGGCCGCCGCGACGTGCTCCGCGTACTGCTCCAGGCAGCGCCCGCGGAAGTACGCCCGGGTGTCGTCCGGGGGCTTGGAGACGGCGCGCTCGACCTCCTCCTCGGTCAGCAGCCGCTCGAACCGTCCGCGGGCCACCAGGCGGTTGTAGAGGCCCTTCTCGGGCCGTACGTCGCTGTACTGGAGGTCGACCAGGTGCAGCCGAGGGTTCTCCCACTCCAGGGCGTCCCGGCTGCGGTACCCCTCCAGGATCTCCCGCTTGGCGATCCAGTCCAGCTGCTTCGACAGCGACATCGGGTCGCGCTCGAGCCGGCCCAGGACGTCCTCCCAGCGGGCCAGCACGTCCACGGTCTGCTCGTCCGCGTCGGTGCCGAAGCGGTCCTCGACGTACTTGTGGGCCAGCTCGAAGTACTCGAGCTGCAGCTGGACGGCGGTGAGCTTGCGCCCGTTGCGCAGGGTGATCAGGTGCTTGAGCGTCGGGTCGTGGGAGACCCGGTGGAGGGTGCGCACCGGCTGGTCGACGGCGAGGTCGGAGGCGATGAAGGCGTCCTCGATCATCGACAGGACCAGCGAGGTGGTGCCCAGCTTGAGGTAGGTGGAGATCTCGGAGAGGTTGGCGTCCCCGATGATCACGTGCAGCCGGCGGTACTTCTCGGCGTCGGCGTGCGGCTCGTCCCGGGTGTTGATGATCGGCCGCTTGAGCGTGGTCTCCAGGCCGACCTCGACCTCGAAGTAGTCCGCCCGCTGGCTGATCTGGAAGCCGTGCGCCGAGCCGTCCTGGCCGATGCCGACCCGGCCCGCGCCGGTGACCACCTGGCGGGAGACGAAGAACGGGGTGAGGTGGCGGACGATGTCGGCGAACGGTGTCGCCCGCTTCATCAGGTAGTTCTCGTGGGTGCCGTAGGAGGCGCCCTTGTTGTCGGTGTTGTTCTTGTAGAGGTGGATGGTCTGCCCGTTGGGCAGTTCCAGCGCGCGTTGCGCCGCCGCCGCCATGATCCGCTCGCCGGCCTTGTCCCACAGCACGGCGTCGCGCGGGTTGGTCACCTCGGGCGAGCTGTACTCGGGGTGCGCGTGGTCCACGTAGAACCGGGCCCCGTTGGTGAGGATGACGTTCGCGAGGCCGATGTCCTCGTCGGTCAGCTGGCTGGCGTCCGCGACCTCCCGCGCGAGGTCGAAGCCCCGGGCGTCGCGCAGCGGATTCTCCTCCTCGAAGTCCCAACGGGCCCGCCGTGCCCGGTGCATCGCCGCCGCGTACGCGTTGACGATCTGGGACGAGGTGAGCATGGCGTTGGCGTTGGGGTGCCCGGGCACGGAGATCCCGTACTCGGTCTCGATGCCCATCACGCGCCGTACGGTCATGCGGCCCTCCTTGCCCGGTGCGCCGCCCCCGACGGGCGGCACACGCTGACGTACCGCTGGACTCCACCGGCGCCGGCCGTCTGCCCGCGGCGGTGGGTCGAGCCTAGGACCCGGCGCCGGCCGGCGTACCCCGAGACGCGCCGTCCGGCTGCGGGGCCGCGAGGCGCCACAGCCGGACGGTGTGCGTACAGCTCCGGGGACCGCTGGCGGCCCGGGTGACGGCGTGCTTACAGGTACTGCCCCGTGTTGGCGACGGTGTCGATCGAGCGGCCGGACTCGGCGCCCTGCTTGCCGGTGACCAGCGTGCGGATGAAGACGATCCGCTCGCCCTTCTTGCCGGAGATGCGGGCCCAGTCGTCCGGGTTGGTGGTGTTCGGGAGGTCCTCGTTCTCCTTGAACTCGTCCACGCAGGCGGCGAGCAGGTGGGAGACGCGCAGGCCGCGCTGACCGTGGTCGAGGAAGTCCTTGATGGCCATCTTCTTCGCGCGGTCGACGATGTTCTGGATCATCGCGCCGGAGTTGAAGTCCTTGAAGTACAGGACCTCCTTGTCACCGTTGGCGTAGGTGACCTCCAGGAAGCGGTTCTCCTCGGTCTCGGTGTACATCCGCTCCACGACCGCCTGGATCATCGCGTCCACCGTGGCCTCGACGGAGCTGCCGTGCTCCTTGAGGTCGTCCGGGTGGAAGGGCAGCGAGTCCTTGAGGTACTTGGAGAAGATGTCCTTCGCGGCCTCGGCGTCCGGGCGCTCGATCTTGATCTTGACGTCCAGGCGGCCGGGCCGCAGGATCGCCGGGTCGATCATGTCCTCGCGGTTCGAGGCGCCGATGACGATGACGTTCTCCAGGCCCTCCACGCCGTCGATCTCGGCCAGCAGCTGCGGGACGATGGTGTTCTCCACGTCCGAGCTGACGCCGGAACCGCGGGTGCGGAACAGCGACTCCATCTCGTCGAAGAAGACGATGACGGGCGTGCCCTCGCTCGCCTTCTCCCGGGCGCGCTGGAAGACCAGGCGGATCTGCCGCTCGGTCTCGCCCACGTACTTGTTGAGCAGCTCGGGGCCCTTGATGTTGAGGAAGTAGCTCTTCCCCTGGGGCCGGCCGGTGACCTCGGCGACCTTCTTGGCCAGCGAGTTGGCGACCGCCTTCGCGATCAGCGTCTTGCCGCAGCCGGGCGGGCCGTAGAGCAGGACGCCCTTCGGCGGGCGCAGCTCGTACTCCTTGAAGAGGTCGGCGTGCAGGTAGGGCAGCTCGACCGCGTCGCGGATCTGCTCGATCTGGTTGCTGAGGCCGCCGATCTGGCGGTAGTCGATGTCCGGGACCTCCTCGAGGACCAGCTCCTCGACCTCGGACTTCGGCACGACCTCGTACACGTAGCCGGAGCGGGGCTCCAGCAGCAGGGCGTCCCCCGCCCGGATGGTGAGCTCGCGCAGCGGTTCGGCGAGACGCACCACGCGCTCCTCGTCGGTGTGGCCGAGAACCAGGGCGCGTTCGCCGTCCTCCAGGATCTCCTTGAGGGTGACGATCTCGCCGATGCGCTCGAAGGCCATCGCGTCCACGATGTTGAGGGCCTCGTTGAGCATCACTTCCTGGCCGCGCCGCAGTTCGTCGAGGGCGACGTTGGGGCTGACGTTCACGCGGAGCTTGCGCCCGCCGGTGAAGATGTCGGCGGTGCCGTCCTCGTTGGCCTCGAGGAAGGTGCCGAAACCGGCGGGAGGCTGTGCCAGCCGGTCCACTTCCTCCTTGAGGGCCACGATCTGGTCGCGGGCCTCGCGCAGGGTGGAGGCGAGCCGTTCGTTCTGGGCGGTCACGCCGGCCAGGTTGGTCTGGAGCTCGACGATCCGCTCTTCGAGGATTCTCGAATTGCGCGGCGAGTCGGCGAGCTTGCGGCGCAGCACAGCGATTTCCTGCTCAAGGTACGAGACCTGCGCGGCCTCGTCGGAACCACGAGCGGGCCTGCCGGTACTGCGGTTGTAGTCGTCATCGTGGGCTGCCACGGTCCTCACCTCCTCCGGGGAGCTGGACGCTTCCAGACCCTACCTGGGACCAGGGGTCCGTAAACCCCTAGATCAAGAAAGATGGAACGGGCGTGTCCGATCTTCGCCCCAGCGTGCTTCCCCTCTGCTAAGGGGATACCCACCGCGCACCACCCAAAGCGGGCCAGATGTATCGTCGAGCGAAGTGATATCCGATCGCGACCACCAGTCGAGGTCCGATCGTTGTACGAATGGCGGGATTGCCCCAGGAAAAGGGCGACCCGGGACAGAAACGGCAGGGGACCATGTCGGTGACCGAGCAGACGGCAGCCGAGACCGAGGCGCTGGAGGTGTGGATCGACCAGGATCTGTGCACCGGCGACGGGATCTGCGTGCAGTACGCGCCGGAGGTCTTCGAGCTCGACATCGACGGCCTCGCCTATGTGAAGGGGCCGGACGACGAGTTGCGCCAGCAGCCCGGGGAATCCGCACCGGTGCCGCTGACGCTCCTTCAGGACGTCGTGGAGTCGGCGAAGGACTGCCCCGGCGACTGCATCCACGTGCGCCGGGCCGCCGACCGGGTCGAGGTGTACGGGCCGGACGCCGACTAACCGCGGCGGTCCGTCAGGACAGGCAGGTCCGTCAGGACAGGCAGGTCCGTCAGGTCCGGCTGACCGGGGCGGCGGTCTGGGAGCGGTCCCAGCCGCCGCCCCTGTGCGTCCAGGTGAGGTCGAGTGAGAGGTCGGGCCGGAAGCGCGGCACGTCCTCGCTCGAATACCCCTGCGCGTGGCCGGTGATGGCGCCGTCGGAGCGCACCGTGAGCCGGCTCACGGCGAGGTTCTCGCGCTCGGTGAGCAGGGTGGCCACGACCGCCGGGCGGTCGCCGGGGCCGAAGCCGAGCAGGAAGACGGCGTCCGGCGGGGTGCCGGTGTCGGTGTCGCAGTGCGCGGCGACCACCGTGCCGGGGCGGCCGTCGCCCAGCTGGGCGGGCACGCTGAGCACCGTCCTGACCGGGAACGGGCCGCAGTCCAGTGGGAGTTGGGCCTTGGCCGGGTCGGGGGCGGCGCTCGCGGCGAGGGCCTTGGGGGCGCCGTGGGCGGGCACCGGGGTGCCGGTCGCCGGGGAGGCGGCGAGGGCGGCGCCGACCACCGCGCCGCAGCCGGCCAGGGCGAGGGCCCAGTGCCAGGCGGCGGTGCGCGCGTGCCCGGGCCCGGTGCGGCCCCGCGGGTCTCGCTGTCCAACCGTCGCCGTCGTCCCGACCGCGGTCTCCACCAGGCGTCCCCTCCAGAGCTCCAGGAGCTGAAGTCCGTGTGAGCGAGCATCGTCCCACACGGTCGACGGGGAAATGCCAAGGGGTGGCACGAGATTGCTCGTGCCACCCCGGTACGTGTCGCGGGCTCAGCCCAGGTCGGGCTGCTCGGCCTCGGTGCGGGCGGCCTTGCGGGCGGCGGCGCGCTCGTGCAGGCTCTGTTCGGCCGACCCGCTGTCGTAGTCCTCGCCGTACGCGCCCTTGGCCGGGCGGCGGCGGCGCAGCGGCGGCTCGACGCCGTCCGCCAGGCGGCGGGCGGTGAGCAGGAAGCCGGTGTGGCCGATCATCCGGTGGTCCGGGCGGACGGCCAGGCCCTCCAGGTGCCAGGTGCGGACCATGGTCTCCCAGGCCTGCGGCTCGGTGAAGGTGCCGTGCTCGCGCAGCGCCTCGACGGTCTTGGACATCTGCGTGGTGGTGGCCACGTAGCAGCAGATGAGGCCGCCGGGGACGAGCGCCTTCGAGGCGACGTCCAGGCACTCCCAGGGGGCCAGCATGTCGAGGAGGACGCGGTCGACGTCGGATTCGACCAGGTTGTCCTGGAGGTCGCCGACGGTGAGCTTCCACGCCGGGTGCGGCCCGCCGAAGTAGCGCTCGACGTTGCCCTGGGCGATGTCGGCGAAGTCCTGCCGACGCTCGTAGGAGGCCAGCATGCCGTGCTCGCCGACGGCGCGCAGCAGGTACATGCTGAGCGCGCCCGAGCCGACGCCGGCCTCGACCACGCGGGCGCCGGCGAAGATGTCGGCCATGGCCAGGATCTGCCCCGCGTCCTTGGGGTAGATCACGGCGGCGCCGCGAGGCATGGACAGGACGTAGTCGGGGAGCAGGGGGCGCAGCGCGAGGTACGGGACGTTCCCCGTGGTGCGCACGACCGTGCCTTCGGGGGCGCCGATCAGCTCGTCGTGGGGGAACGCACCCTTGTGGGTGTGGAACTGGTTCCCGGCCTGGAGCGTGAACGTGTAGTGGCGACCCTTGGGGTCGGTCAGCTGGACCTGGTCCCCGACCTGGAAGGGCCCGCGTCGGCGGGCGGCACCGGTCGGTTCGGACATACGGACAATCCTAAGGGAAGCGGAGCCTCCCGCCCGACCACGCCCGGAGCGGGGGACGGGTCACCTGCCGGCGACCGCCGCGCTCAGCCGCCGCTCGATGTCCGTCAGGGCCGCGACGCCGTACACCCGGCCGTCCGCCTCGACCACCAGGTACTCCCCCGCCGGGGCGGCCTGGACGGCCCGCAGCAGGTCCTCGCCGCGCAGGTCGGCGTCCAGCCGCAGCCCGGCCTCGAGGTCGCGGGCGAGCGGGCCGACGGCCACCCAGGGGCGGCGGTGCTCGGGTACGGCCCGTACCGCGGACTCGCGGACGATGGCGATCGGCTCGCCCCGGCCGTCCACCACGACCACCGCGCCGGCCCGGGCCTCGTGGGCGCGGCGCATCGCCTCGCCGAGCGGGGTGTCGGCGGTGACCTCGACGACCCGGCGGGCGAGGTCGCGCAGCCGCAGGTCGGGCAGCGCCTCCTTGAGCCGGGCGTTGCGCACGCTGCCGGTTGCGCCGTTCCAGATGATCGCGGCGAGCACGGCGGCCAGCACCGCGTCCACCAGGGTGTCGGTGGTGGTGCGCTCGCTCCCGCGGGCGGCGCTGACCAGCGGCAGGCCGAACAGCACGGCGATCGCCAGTGCCCGGCCGACCCAGGCGGCGGCCACCGTGCCGGTCATCGGCTTCCCGGTGACCGCCCAGATGACGGCGCGCAGCATCCGCCCGCCGTCCAGCGGCAGGCCGGGCAGCAGGTTGAAGGCGGCGACCACCAGGTTGGAGACCATCAGGCCGGTCAGCAGCACGCCGGGTACGGAGGTGAGCTCCACGGCCCGCACGGCGAGGTAGAGGACGCCGCCGAGCGCGAGCGAGAGCAGCGGGCCGACGAAGGCCAGCCAGAACTCGCGCCAGGGCGTGGGGGCCTCGTTCTCGATCTCGGAGACGCCGCCGAAGAACTGCAGCTGGATCCGCCGCACCCCGAGCCGGTAGCGCAGCGCGACCAGGGTGTGGGCGAGCTCGTGCACCAGGACGGAGGCGTAGAAGGCGACCGCGAAGGAGAACGCGACCAGGTAGCGGACGCCGCCGAGGTCGGGCAGCACGTCGCCGAGCTGTCCGCCGAACACCCAGGTGATCAGCGCGGCGATGACGAACCAGGAGGGGGTGACGTAGACGGGCACGCCGAAGGGCCGGCCCATCAGGAGGCCGCCGCCGCGCTCCGGCGGCGGTTCGTCGGGTCGTCCGCCGTCGTCCTGCGGTGGCTGTTCGGAGGTCTGCTGCCCCCTGCTGTCGCTCACCGTGATCCCTTCGGTCGTCTCCCCCGTCGTGCCCCGGTGCGCCCACGCTACGTGATCTCGGCGCTGCGGCGGCGTGCGGCCCTCTTCCTGCCTCATACCCACTGCGCGGGCCGCGGTGGCAGCACGGTGGCAGCAGGATGACAGGAAAGGGCAATAGGGTCGTAGGCATGCAGCAGACCGACACCACCAGTGCCACCGGGGTTCCGGTGCGGCCGGCGGCGCCCCCGACCGGCCTGTCCCCGTCCCGGGCCGGGGACTTCCTGACCTGCCCCCTGCTGTACCGGCTGCGGGTGATCGACCGGCTGCCCGAGCCGCCGAGCGCGGCGGCCACCAGGGGCACGCTGGTGCACGCGGTGCTGGAGCGGCTCTTCGACAGCCCGGCGGCCGATCGGACGCCGGAGCGGGCGCTGGGCCTGCTGCGCCCCCAGTGGGAGCGGCTGCTCGGGGAGCGGCCGGAGCTGGGCTCGTTGTTCCCGGAGGATCCGGACGGCGCGGCGCTGACCCACTGGCTGGCGGACGCCGAGAAGCTGGTCGGCCAGTGGTTCCGGCTGGAGGACCCGACCCGGCTGCACCCGGTGGAGCGGGAGCTGTACGTGGAGACGGCCCTGGACTCGGGGCTGCTGCTGCGCGGCTACATCGACCGGGTGGACGTCGCCCCGACCGGTGAGGTCCGGCTGGTGGACTACAAGACCGGCCGGGCGCCCTCGCGGGACTTCGAGGGCAAGGCGATGTTCCAGATGAAGTTCTACGCGCTGGTGGTGTGGCGGTGGAAGGGCGTGATCCCCAAGCGCCTCCAGCTGGTCTACCTCGGCGGCGGCGGGAACGTGGTCAGCTACGACCCGGACCAGGCCGACCTGCTCGCGGTGGAGCGCAAGCTGCAGGCGCTGTGGGAGCGGATCAGCCAGGCGGTGGCCACGGGGGACTTCCCGGCCACCCGCAACCGCCTCTGCGACTGGTGCGACCACCAGGCCAGCTGCCCGGAGTTCGGTGGCACCCCGCCGCCGTACCCGCTGGCCCGTACGTCTGATGAAGACGATCCCACGGGGGATCCGAGGAGCAAGGAGTCCTAGTGACGATCCGAGTGCTGCTGGTCGACGACCAGCCGCTGCTGCGCACCGGTTTCCGGATGATCCTGGAGGCCGAGTCCGACCTGGTGGTGGTCGGAGAGGCCGGCGACGGTCAGCAGGCGCTGGACCAGGTGCGGGCCCTGCAGCCCGACGTGGTGCTGATGGACATCCGGATGCCCAGGATGGACGGCGTCGAGGCGACCCGCCGGATCGCCGGCCCGGGGCGGGACGGACCGGCCAAGGTGCTGGTGCTGACCACCTTCGACCTGGACGAGTACGTGGTGGAGGCGCTGCGCGCGGGCGCCAGCGGCTTCCTGCTGAAGGACGTCCCGGCCGAGGAGCTGGTGCAGGCGATCCGGGTGGTCGCCGACGGCGCGGCGATGCTGGCGCCGAGCATCACCCGCCGGCTGCTGGACATGTACGCCACCAAGCTGCCCTCGGGCGACGAGACGCCGCCGCAGGCGCTGGGCGCGCTGACCGAGCGTGAGCTGGAGGTGCTGAAGCTGGTGGCGCGCGGGCTGTCGAACGCGGAGATCGCGGCCGAGCTGTTCGTCAGCGAGACCACGGTGAAGACCCACGTCGGCCATGTGCTGACCAAGCTCCAGCTGCGCGACCGGGTGCAGGCGGCGGTGTACGCCTACGAGAGCGGGCTGGTGCGCCCGGGCGCCCTGTAGCGGCCCTCCCGCGGCCCGCGGTGGCCCGCGCGAACGTGACGGCGGCCCGTCCGCTCCCCCCGTGGCGACGAGGGGGAGCGGACGGGCCGCCGTGGTGCGGGGGCTACTTGCCGGTCCGGCTGATCTCCCAGAAGCGGAAGAAGCCGGTGGTGTCGACGGTGGACTCGACTCCGGTGACGTACGAACGCGCCGCGTAGAAGGCCTTGTTCTGGTACAGCGGGATCAGCGGCACGTTCTCGGCCTCGATCTGCTGGATCTGCGCGTAGCCGGCCGCGGCGGCGCTGCGGTCGGCCTGCTTGAGGCCGTCCGGCACCAGCTTCCCGCTGATCCGCGGGTCGTCCCAACCGTGGTGGTAGGCGCCGCCGTTGACGAGCAGTGGGGCGATGTAGTTGTCCGGGTCCGGGTAGTCGGCGAACCAGCCGATGACGTACGCCTGGTACTTCCCCTCGGCCCAGCCCTTCTTGAAGGCGTCCCAGTCCGGCTCCTGCTGGACCGTGACCTGGAAGAGGCCGCCGGCCTCCAGCTGCTTCTTCAGCGTGTCGGCCTCGTTGCTGCCGGCCCGCGAGCGGGACCAGGTGAGGGTGAGCTTGACCGGGGTCTGGACCTTGGCGTCGGTGAGGATCTTCTTGGCCTTGGCCGCGTCCTGGTCGCCGTAGCGGTCGAAGAAGGCGGTGGTGTGGCCGGTGACGCCGGCCGGGACCATGGCGTACAGCGGCTGGACGGTCCGGGCGAAGACGTCGCGGGCGAGCGCCTTGCGGTCCACCAGCTGCGCGGCGGCCTGGCGGACGGCGACGTTGCCGCCGACCGGGTCCTTGGTGTTGAAGACCAGCGAGCGGGTGTCGTTGCTGTCGCCCTCGGTCACCTGCAGGTCGGTCTTGCCGGTCTGCTGGTCGGAGAGGACCTGCGCGGCGGTGTTCGGCTCCAGGCTGGTGTCGGTGAGGTCGACGTCGGACTTGTCCAGCGCGGCCTTCAGGTCCTCGGTCTTGTCGAAGTACCGCACGGTGAACTTGGAGTTCCGCAGCTTGGCGTCGCCGCCGTACTTGTCGTTGGGCGACAGGACGACCTTGCCCAGCTGCTTGCCGCCGGTCAGGTTCTCGACCGAGTCGAGGCGGTACGGGCCGGAGCCGACCTGCTTGTCGTTGGGCAGCGCCTTGTCGGCCGGGTAGACCTGGTGGTCCACGATGGCGCCGGCCGGGGTGGCCAGCTTGGCCGGCAGGGTGGCGTCGGGCGCGGTGAGGTGGAAGGTGACCTCGGTGTCGCCCTTGGCCTCGACGGACTTGATCGAGGAGAGCAGGGAGACCGGGCCGTTCTCGTCGTTGATCTTCCTGGTGCGCTCGATCGAGAAGACCACGTCCTCGGCCGTCAGCGGGTGGCCGTTCGAGAACTTCAGCCCGGGCCGCAGGGTGCAGTGGTACTCGGTGGCCTCGCTGCCGGTGAACTCGCAGGACTGCGCGGCGTCCGGGGTGGGCGTGCTGGCGGCGGCCGGGAAGGTCAGCAGCGACTGGAAGGTGTTGCGCAGGATCAGCCAGGAGCCGGAGTCGTAGGAGGTCGCCGGGTCCAGCGTGCCGGTCAGCTGGCTGGTGCCCATGGTGATCGACTTGCCGCTGTCCCCCTTCACGGCATCGGTCACCGATCCGCAGCCGGCCACCGTCACGGCGACCAGACCGGCACAGCCGAGTACGGCGAGGCGTTCACCTGAAGTCTTCACGGGGCGCGTCCTTATCGGTGGCACGAAACCCGAGTAGCGTGCCATATCGAACACGCACGACCGATACCCGTGCAGATGACGTTTGGGACACGACAGTCCGGGGCATCTCGGCGCACCCGACGAGATGTCAGCCAATGCCCGTTTTCTCCCCGGCTCCCCTTCGGCCGGGGGCACTTACGGCCATCTACCGGCCGGTAGGGCCGAACTGCAATGAGAGGACAATCACACTCGCGAGGCCACCAGCGAGCGCAGCAGGTCGAGGTCGACCCGCTCCAGCGACGGCAGCACCAGCCGCCCGGGGGCCGGCTCGATCGCCGCCACCGAGGGCACCGCGATCACCGGGCAGCCGGCCGCCTCACCCGCGCGCACCCCGGTCGGGGTGTCCTCGACCACCACGCAGCGGCCCGGCTCCGCGCCCAGCCGGCGGGCCGCCTCCAGGTACGGGTCCGGGAACGGCTTGGTGCGCGGCACCTCGTCCCCGCCGATGGTGAAGGCGAAGTGGTGGGCACCCAGCGAACGCAGCACGATGTCGATCACGTGCCGGTGCGAGGCGGACACCATGGCCGCCGGGATCCCATGCGCGGCAAGGGTGTTGAGGAGGCGTTCGGCGCCGGGCATCAGCGGCACGCCGCCGGCCAGCAGGTCCACGAAGCGCTGGTTGACCAGCACGCCCAGGTCGGCCGGCGCGATGTCCACGCCGGTCCGGGCGACCAGGTAGTCCATCACCCGGGTCATCGGGCCGCCGACCACGTGCGCGCGGTCCGCCTCGTCCAGCTCGTGGCCCAGCTCGGCGAAGAGCGAGACCTCGGCCTGCCACCAGAAGTCCTCGGTGTCCACCAGCGTGCCGTCCATGTCCAGCAGCACCGCCTGCAGACCGCGGTCGTCCCCGTGGTCGAGGATGCGGGTGGCGGTGGGGCTGGTGGTCATGGTCGACGTCCTTCCGGCAGGCCCCGGGCAGCCCCGGGGATGGCAGGGGCCGGCCCGCTGGTGAGCGGACCGGCCCGTTCAGGATCATCCAGGATACGCCCGCTTCGTCCGGAAAGAGCGAACGGAGCGCGACGTGGGAGTTACCGGGCGTTGAAGTACTTCGCCTCCGGGTGGTGGATCACGATCGCGTCGGTGGACTGCTCCGGGTGCAGCTGGAACTCCTCGGAGAGCACCACGCCGATCCGCTCGGGCTTCAGCAGCTCGGCGATCTTGGCGCGGTCCTCCAGCTCGGGGCAGGCCCCGTAGCCGAGCGAGAACCGGGCGCCCCGGTACTTGAGCGCGAACATGTCCTTGACGTCCTGCGGGTCCTCGCCGGAGAAGCCCAGCTCGTAGCGGACCCGGGCGTGCCAGAACTCGGCCAGCGCCTCGGCCAGTTGCACCGAGAGGCCGTGCAGTTCCAGGTAGTCGCGGTAGGAGTTCCCGGCGAACAGCTCGTTGGCCGCCTCCGAGATCCGGTTGCCCATGGTGACCACCTGCAGGCCGACGACGTCCCGCACGCCGGACTCCTCCGGGCGGAAGAAGTCGGCCAGGCAGAGCCGGCGGCCGCGGCGCTGGCGCGGGAAGGTGAAGCGGGTGCGCTCGGTGCCGTCCTCGTGGAAGACGATCAGGTCGTCGCCCTTGGAGTTGGCCGGGTAGTAGCCGTAGACCACGGCCGCCTCCAGCCAGCCCTCGGTCTGCAGCCGGTCCAGCCAGGCCCGCAGCCGCGGCCGGCCCTCCGTCTCCACCAGCTCCTCGTACGAGGGGCCGTCGCCGGCGCGGGCGGCCTTCAGCCCCCACTGCCCCTTGAACAGCGCGTCCTCGTCCAGCCAGGAGGCGTAGTCGGCGAACGGGATGCCCTTGACGATCCGGTCGCCCCAGAACGGCGGGGTGGGCACGGGGTTGTCCACCGTGACGTCCGAGCGGATCTGGCCGAGGTTGACCTCCGGCTCCGGCTCCGCCACCTCGACCCGGGCGTGCCGGCGCTGCTTGAGCTCCGGCAGGGTCGCGCCGGGCACGCCGCGCTTGACCGCGATCAGCGCGTCCATCAGCCGCAGGCCCTCGAAGGCGTCCCGGGCGTAGCGGACCTCGCCCTCGTAGATCTCGTGCAGGTCCTGCTCGACGTAGGCCCGGGTGAGCGCGGCGCCCCCGAGGATCACCGGGTAGCTGGCGGCCAGCTTGCGCTGGTTGAGCTCCTCCAGGTTCTCCTTCATGATCACGGTCGACTTCACCAGCAGGCCGGACATCCCGATGACGTCCGCCCGGTGCTCCTGCGCGGCGTCCAGGATCGCCGAGACCGGCTGCTTGATGCCCAGGTTGACCACGTTGTAGCCGTTGTTGGACAGGATGATGTCGACCAGGTTCTTGCCGATGTCGTGGACGTCGCCCTTGACGGTCGCCAGCACGATGGTGCCCTTGCCCTCGTTGTCGGACTTCTCCATGTGCGGCTCCAGGTGGGCCACCGCGGTCTTCATCACCTCGGCGGACTGGAGCACGAACGGCAGCTGCATCTGGCCGGAGCCGAACAGCTCGCCGACCACCTTCATGCCGGCCAGCAGGGTGTCGTTGATGATCTCCAGCGCCGGGCGCCCGGCCAGCGCCTCGTCCAGGTCGGCCTCCAGGCCGGCCCGCTCGCCGTCGATGATCCGGCGCTGCAGCCGCTCCTCCAGCGGGAGCGCGGCCAGCTCCTCGGCCTTGGAGGCCTTGACCGAGGCCGAGGAGACGCCGTCGAACAGCTCCAGCAGGCGCTGCAGCGGGTCGTAGCCGTCCCGGCGGCGGTCGTAGACCAGGTCGAGGGCGACCTCCCGCTGGTCCTCGGGGATCCGGGAGATCGGCAGGATCTTGGAGGCGTGCACGATCGCCGAGTCCAGGCCGGCCTCCACGCACTCGTGCAGGAAGACCGAGTTGAGCACCACGCGGGCGGCCGGGTTGAGGCCGAAGGAGATGTTGGACAGGCCGAGCGTGGTCTGCACGTCCGGGCGGCGGCGCTTGAGCTCGCGGATCGCCTCGATGGTCTCGATGCCGTCCCGGCGGGACTCCTCCTGGCCGGTCGCCAGAGTGAAGGTGAGGCAGTCGACCAGGATCGAGCCCTCGTCGATGCCGTAGTCGGTGGTGAGCTCGGCGATCAGCCGCTCGGCGATCTCCACCTTCGCGTCGGCGGTGCGGGCCTGGCCCTGCTCGTCGATGGTGAGGGCGATCAGGCCGGCGCCGTGCTCGCGGGCCAGCGAGGCGATCCGGCCGAAGCGGGAGTCCGGGCTGTTGCCGTCCTCGTAGTTGACCGAGTTGAGCACCGCGCGGCCGCCGAGGGCCTCCAGGCCGGCCCGCAGGACGTCCGGCTCGGTGGAGTCCAGCACGATCGGCAGGGTGGAGGCGGTGGCCAGGCGGCCGGCGATCTCCTTCATGTCGGCGACGCCGTCGCGGCCGACGTAGTCCACGCAGAGGTCCAGCAGGTGGGAGCCGTCCCGGATCTGGTCGCGGGCGATCTCCACGCAGGCCTGCCAGTCGCCGGCCAGCATCGACTCGCGGAACTTCTTCGAGCCGTTGGCGTTGGTGCGCTCGCCGATCGCCAGGTACGAGGTGTCCTGGCGGAACGGCACCGCCTGGTACAGCGAGGCCGCCGAGGGCTCGGGCTGCGGCTCGCGCGCGGCGACCGGCCGGCCCTGGACCCGCTCGACCACCTGGCGCAGGTGCTCGGGCGTGGTGCCGCAGCAGCCGCCGACCAGCGAGAGGCCGTACTCGCGGGTGAACACGTCGTGGGCGTCGGCCAGTTCGGCCGGGCTGAGCGGGTAGTGGGCGCCGTCCTTGCCGAGCACCGGCAGGCCCGCGTTCGGCATGCAGGACAGGCCGATCCGGGCGTTCTTGGCCAGGTAGCGCAGGTGCTCGCTCATCTCGGCCGGGCCGGTGGCGCAGTTCAGGCCGATGTAGTCGACGCCGAGCGGCTCCAGGGCGGTGAGCGCGGCGCCGATCTCGGAGCCGAGCAGCATGGTGCCGGTGGTCTCCACCGTCACCTGCACCAGCACCGGCAGGTCCAGCCCGGCCTCGGCCAGGGCGCGCTTGGAGCCGAGGATGGCGGCCTTGGTCTGCAGCAGGTCCTGGCTGGTCTCGACCAGCAGGGCGTCGGCGCCGCCGGCGATCAGGCCGGCCGCGTTCTGCCGGAAGCCGTCGCGCAGCGTCGCGTACGGGGCGTGGCCGAGGGTCGGCAGCTTGGTGCCGGGGCCGATCGAGCCGAGCACCCAGCGGGTGCGGCCGTCCGCCGCGCTGTGGGCGTCGGCCACCTCGCGGGCGATCCGGGCGCCGGCCTCGGACAGCTCGAAGATCCGGTCCGGGATGTCGTACTCGCCGAGCGCGGAGAAGTTGGCGCCGAACGTGTTGGTCTCCACGCAGTCCACGCCCACGCCGAAGTAGGCCTCGTGGACGGAGCGGACGATGTCGGGCCGGGTCGTGTTGAGGACCTCGTTGCACCCTTCGAGGTTCTGGAAGTCCTCCAGCGTCGGGTCCTGCGCCTGGAGCATGGTGCCCATCGCACCATCGGCGACCACCACCCGGGTGGCGAGCGCTTCGCGCAGCGCGTTCGCGCGGCTCTGCTGAGTGACGGACGGGTCGGCTGCAGTGGCCATGGGGCTTCTCCCTGGTGCGACGGCTGTCGGCTTTGCACGCCCGCTTGGTCGGGCACGCACGTGGTCAGGGTATCCGGCCGACGGGTCGGCTTGCGGGCCCATTCCGTATCGTGAGCCTCGACCGCAAGGGGGGAGCAACCGCGTGGCTCTATTCCGGACCCGTGCGCGGCGCATCGGCGGGGCCCTGACGGCCCCGGCCCGGGCGCTGCGCCACCGCTGGCGAGGCTGGTCCTGGTGGCGCAGGACGCTGCTGGTCATCGTACTGGCGGCGGCCGTGCCCGTCGCCGCGCTCGGCTCGCTGTTCGTCTCGATCCGACTCCACTACGTGGGTGAGCCCGCGGCCGAGGCCCGCACCAGGGGCCGGGATGCGCTCTGGCTCGGCCACGCCTGGGTGGACGGCCGCAGGACGGAGACCGACGTGGCCGGGCTGGTCCGGCAGCTGGCCGGCACCGGCATCCGCGACCTGTACGTGCACACCGGCCCGCTGGAGCACGACGGCTCGCTGCCGCCCGCCGTCCACCCGCGGGCCCGCTGGTTCACCGACACCGTGCACCGGGAGCTGCCGGGCGTGCGCCTGCAGAGCTGGCTGGGTGACGAGGTCGAGCCGGAGCGGGACGGCCTGGACCTGGAGGACGCGCCGACCCGGGACCGGGTCACCGCCTCCGCCCGCCAGGTGCTGGACCTCGGCTTCGACGGCGTGCACTTCGACATCGAGCCGATCCGCCCGGGCTCGCCCGGCTGGCTGGCCCTGCTCGACCAGGTCCGCCCGGTCACCGCGGCGCGCGGCGCCGAGCTCTCGGTGGCCGCCCCGCAGATCGACCCGGTCCCGGGCCTGCACACGGCCGGCATCCTGCTCACCGACCACGGCAAGTGGTGGGACCGGGACTACTTCGCCGCGACCGCCCGCCGCGTCGACCAGATCGCCGTGATGACCTACGACACCTCGATGCCGACCGAGCCGCTGTACGGCGGCTACGTCGCCCAGCAGACCGAGCTCGCCCTGCGGGCCACCCCGGCCGACGTCGACCTGCTGATCGGCCTGCCGTTCTTCTGGGAGGACAAGTGGGGCCACTGGGGTGACGCCGAGACCGTCGGGGCCGCCGTGCGCGGCGTCCGGCTGGGCCTGGGCCGGCAGGACGTGCGGCGGGCGAACTTCGGCGTCGCGCTGTACGTGGACTTCGCCTCGACGCCGGAGCACTGGGCGGCGTACCGCAGCGGCTGGGTGGAGGGGTAGGGTCCTACGCGGCCATCCGGTGGGCCAGGGCGCGCAGGTAGCGGTGGATGGCGGCGTCCTCGCCGGCCAGGTAGTGCGAGGCGGCCCGGTACAGCGGCCGGCGGACCTCGCCGCGCTCGGTAACGGTCAGCGAGCAGCCCGTCCCGGCCGGGGTCAGCAGGTACGTCCAGGTGCCGCCGTACGGCAGGTCCGGGTCGGCGATGCCGGTGACCAGCCGGTGCGGGGGCTCGCTCGCCACCACCTCGTACGTGGTGTGCCCGTGCCGGTCGTACTCGCGCCAGCGCGGCCGGCCGCCGGCCGCGGCGGGCAGCCGCTCGACGTGGGTGAGGCCCGGGCGCCAGGCCGGGTAGAGGTCGATGTCGGTCAGCACGTCCCAGACCGCGCCGGGCGGTTGGGAGAGTTCCAGGCCGCCCTCGGTGACGTGCTCGACCGGGAGCCGGCGCCCGGCCCGGTCCGCCGCCACCAGCGCGGCACCGGCCAACGCGGCCGCGCCCGCACTCGCACCCGCGCCGATCCACAGCCTTCGGTCCATCGGTCCGGCCCCTTCCGCCCGGCCCCCGCCCGTTCATCATCGCGCCGCCGGGCCGCGGCGGCACGCCGTCGCGCTGCGCCACCGGCCGGCCCCGGTCCGCGTCCGCGGCCTCGCCTGACGGTCCGTCAGGTCGGGCCGTCGCGATATCCGCTGGATCGGGGCGGCCGGCTCCCCCAGACTGTCCCGGTGCCCGGCCGCGGCGCGCATCAAAGCCCGTAGGCTGGGCAGGTAGGGACCATGGGGCGAGGCGTTCCATGGGAGACGAGAGGTTCGACAGTCGGCAGCCGGCCCGTCGGCGCCCCGGCAAACCAGCCGGGGCGGCACCAGGCCTGCCGCCGACCGGAGGGAGACGCTGGGTGATCGAGTTGGAAGATGTTCCCGAGTTGATCGACCCGGTGATGGTCTGCGCCTTCGAGGGCTGGAACGACGCGGGCGACGCCGCCTCCGCGGCCCTGGCACACCTGGACGAGACCTGGGGCGGCAAGGTGATCGCCGCCCTGGACGCGGAGGACTACTACGACTTCCAGGTCAACCGGCCCACGGTCTGGCTGGACGGCGGCATCCGCCGGATCACCTGGCCGACCACCCGGCTCTCGGTGATCCGGGTGACCGAGCCGGCCACCCGCGACGTCGTGCTGGTCCGCGGCATCGAGCCGAGCATGCGGTGGCGCTCGTTCTGCAACGAGCTGCTGGGCTTCGCGCACGAGCTGGGCATCGAGCTGGTGGTGATCCTGGGCGCGCTGCTCGGCGACACCCCGCACAGTCGCCCGGTGCCGGTCAGCGGGGTCACCTCCGACCCGGAGCTGGCCCGCCGGCTGGACTTGGAGGAGAGCCGCTACGAGGGCCCGACCGGCATCGTCGGCGTGCTCCAGGAGGCGTGCACGCACGCCGGGGTTCCGGCCGTGACGCTCTGGGCGGCGGTGCCGCACTACGTGTCGCAGCCGCCGAACCCCAAGGCCACGCTGGCGCTGATCAACAAGCTGGAGGACCTGCTGGACCTGCGCATCCCGCCGGGCGAGCTCGGCGAGGACGCCCGGGCCTGGCAGCTCGGTGTGGACCAGCTGGCCGCCGAGGACAGCGAGGTCGCCGAGTACGTCCAGCAGCTGGAGGAGGCGCAGGACACCGCGGAGCTGCCGGAGGCCTCCGGCGACGCCATCGCCCGCGAGTTCGAGCGCTACCTGCGCCGCCGGGAGAACGTCGGGCCGACCGGCGAGAAGCCGGTGGCAGGGCACGCCACGGCGGAGCGGCCGGCCGAGCCGGAGTCGCCGGGCTCGGCCCGGGACAGCCAGGACGGCGCCGAGGAGGAGTAGTCGACGGAACGCCGGAGGGGCGCCAGGACGAAAACGTCCTGGCGCCCCTCCGGCGTTCGCGGGTACGGACTACAGAGCGACGCCGAGCAGGGCGTCCACCGTGCGGGCCGCCAGGCCGGGCGCGCCGATGTCGGTGCCGCCGTCGGCTTCCTGCTGCCCCACCCAGCGGTCCACGGCGGCCAGTGCGGCGGGCGTGTCCAGGTCGTCGGCGAGCGCCGTACGGACCTCGGCGAGCAGCTGCGCGGCCGCCGGACCGTCCGGCCGGGAGACTGCGGCGCGCCAGCGGGCGAGGCGCTCGACGGCCTCGTCCAGGACGTCCTTGGTCCACTCCCAGTCGGCGCGGTAGTGGTGCGAGAGCAGCGCCAGGCGGATCGCCGCCGGGTCGACGCCCTCGCGGCGCAGCGCCGAGACGAAGACCAGGTTGCCGCGGGACTTGGACATCTTGTGGCCGTCCAGGGCGACCATGCCGGCGTGCACGTACGCCTGGGCGTACGGGTGGGTGCCGGTGGCGACCTGGGCGTGCGCGGCGCCCATCTCGTGGTGCGGGAAGGAGAGGTCGCTGCCGCCGCCCTGGATGTCGAAGGACATGCCGAGGTACTGCAGCGCGATGGCGACGCACTCGATGTGCCAGCCGGGTCGGCCGTGGCCGAGCTCGGTGTCCCACGCGGGCTCGCCCGGGCGGGCGGCCAGCCAGAGCAGGGCGTCCAGCGGGTTGCGCTTGCCGGGGCGGTCCGGGTCGCCGCCGCGCTCGGCGAAGAGTGGGCGCATGGCGTCGCGGGTGAGGCCGGAGACCTCGCCGAAGTGCGGGTCCGCGTCGACCGAGAAGTAGATGTCGCCGTCGACCCGGTAGGCGGCGCCGGAGGCCAGCAGCTTCTGGACGATCGGGACGATCCACGGGATCGACTCGACGGCACCGATGTAGTGGGCCGGCGGGAGCATCCGCAGCGCGGTCATGTCCTCGCGGAACAGGGCCGTCTCGCGCTCGGCCAGCGCGGTCCAGTCCTGGCCGGTTTCGACCGCGCGCTGCAGCAGCGGGTCGTCGACGTCGGTGACGTTCTGGATGTACAGGACGTCGTGGCCGGCGTCCTTCCAGACGCGCTGGACCAGGTCGAACGCGTTGTAGGTGGCGGCGTGGCCCAGGTGGGTCGCGTCGTAGGGGGTGATGCCGCAGACGTAGATCCGGCCGGTGCCGTCCTGCGGCACCACCTCCCGGACCGTGCCCGCTGCGGTGTCGTGGATACGAAGGGGGAGACCCTGACCAGGCAGGGCGGGAACCTCGGAGGCGGGCCAGGCATGCATGGAAACTACTTTAACCTTGCGAACATTTGAAAGCCTAACCAGTGCGCAAGATCGACTGGATTCGCTTCCTGTCGTTGCCTGACCGCTTTTCGACTGGTAATGCACCCGGTACGGACCGGGATTGCAGCCCCGGCCCGGGCAGGGTTGAGCACCCGGTCGGCCCTGCCGCCGACCGGGCGCCCGGCTCGCCGGGAAGCAGCGGTCGGAGCCGCTACGACCGCCGCCAGAGGGCCGGCACGTTCGGCGGCTCCCACCCGACCATGGCGGTGTGCGCCTGGAGGCAGGCGTAGGAGACGCCGGAGTAGGTGACGCGGTCTCCCGCGCGGTAGGCGGCGCCCGGGGTCCAGCTGCCGCTCGGCGGCGTGGTGGGGGTGGCGGTGGGCGTCGGGCTCGGCGTGCCGGGGGTCTGCGGCACGTCCAGCACGAAGTCGTAGCTCCCCTCGCGGATCGGGCCGTTCTGGCGCACGGCCATCAGCAGCCGGGCGTCGTAGATGCCGTCCGTGCTGTTGCGGGGCTCGCCCGGGAAGTACAGCTGGGTGGTGATGACCGGGCGGCCGGGGGCCTGGAGCTTGACGTGGAGGTGCCGGGTGCGGCCCGGGTAGAGGCCGGGCACGACGGTGTCCAGCTTGTACGCGCCGTTGGCGTCGGTGAACTGGTGGCCGCGGAAGGTGTAGCCGGTGTTGTCGTAGGCGCCGTTGTCGTCGGCCTGCCAGAAGTCCAGCAGCACGCCGGGGATCGGCCGGCAGGCGCGGCCGAAGACGTAGCCGCTGACGGCCAGCCGGGTGCCGGGGCCGTCGTCGACCATGGAACTGCGCAGCGGGGAGTCGGGTTTGAAGTACGGGCCCTCGGTCTGCTCGACCGTGGGGTCGTCCCCGTCGTGGCACTCTGGGGTGAGGTCGGGAGCGCGGCCGGTGCCGACCCGTTCGCGGGCCAGTGCGGCTCCGCCGCCGATCAGCAGCGGGGCGGCCCCGAGCGCGGCGGCGGCCTTCAGTACGGTCTTGCGGCTGATCATGCCGTCGGGCGTGGGCATGCGCCGTCTCCTTCTCGCGAGGCGGGGGGGTGGGGGTGGCCCTTGCCATGGTGGGGGCATGACAAGGGCCGAACCGGTCGCCGTCCGTGCGCGCCGGGCCGGCCACCGGTGGCCAGAAGCAAAACTACGGGCCGTCCGGAGCGACCGCGATGGACCCGATCCGGGGATCGTGGTGATTTCCGTCGACCTTCGCCCGGAACTCCCCCGGCGTCATCCCGGTCTCCCGCCGGAAGAACCGGCAGAAGTACGCCGGATCCACGAAGCCCGCCTCCTTCGCCACCTGACGGATGGTCAGGTCCGTACAGGCGAGCAGCCGTTTGGCCTCCAGGGTCTGCTGGCGGCGGATCAGTCCACCCGGGGTGCGGCCGGTGGCCCGCTTCACCAGGGTCTGCAAATGCCCCGGCGAGACGCCGAGTTCCTGGGCGGTGGAGGAAACCGAGTGCCGCACCCCGCCCGGCTCGGCGATCAACCGGGTGAAGGCCGCCGCCACTTCGGCCGGCCGGCCGGGCACCGCGGGGCGGTCGGGCGGGGCGCAGTCCCGCAACGCCCGGACGATCAGGATGTGCAGGCTGGCCCGCAGCACGCCCTGGTAGCCGGGCGCCCTGGTCCGGTACTCGTGCTCCATGTCGGCGAGCAGGGCGCCGACCGCGTCGGCCTGCTCGCCGAGCGCGAGGGCGGGGCGGGCGGCCAGGGCCCGCAGGGCGGCGAGGTCCTGCGGGTGGCCGAGCAGGAAGTCCTCGTTGAACAGCACGACCCGGCCGGTGAGGCCCTCGGCGTCCGCCCAGTAGTGCACCTGGCCGGGGGTGATCACGCACAACTGCGGTGGTGCCAGCGGCCGGTGGACCAGGTCCAGGACGTGGGCGCCGCGCCCGCCGGTGACGTGGACGATCTCGTGGAACGAGTGCCGGTGGGGGAAGCCCGCCCGGGAGAGCGGGCCGATCGTGTCGAAACTGCCGACGGCGAAGGGGAGCAGTTGGGGCAGCGGGACCTGCAGGCGGTGCAGGGGCAGGTCCGGCGCGGTTCGGGGGGCGGGGGTGGGAGTGGGGGTGGTCCGTCGCGCATCCATCGGAGCAGTGTGCGACCTGTCCCGGCAACAGGTCCAGACCATCAACTCGCCTGCTACACCGGCGGCCAGGGGATCGCGGGCCAGTCCGCGGAGGGCAGCGGGTGGCGGCCGGAGCCGCGCAGCCCGGCCACCCGGGCCCGGGTGGCGGCCAGCTCGGCCGCCGTCAGGTGCGGGGCGAGGCGCTCGGCCAACTCGCCGTCCAACTGCTCGGCCAGCCGGGCCAGCACGTCCAGCGCCTCGGCGGGCAGCGGGTCGCCGGCCCAGCCCCAGAGCAGGGTGCGCAGCTTGCCCTCGGTGTTGAAGGTGACGCCATGGTCGATGCCGTACACCCGGCCGTCGGCGGCCGGGATCAGGTGGCCGCCCTTGCGGTCGGCGTTGTTGAGCACCGCGTCCAGCACGGCGAGCCGGCGCAGCCACCGGTCGTCGTGGTGCACCAGCAGCGCGGTGCGCCCGCCCTCGACCTCGGCCCGGACGATCGGCAGCCAGCCCTCCTCGGGGCCGCGCGGATCCTGCAGCGCGAGCAGCGGCTCGGCCTGCGGGTCCGGCTCGACCCACAACTGCACCATGCCGGGCCCGTGCGGGCCCTCGCGCAGCACCGTGGGCGGGATCAGCGCCCAGCCGGTCGCGGCGGACAGCTCGTACGCGGCGACCTCGCGCCCCGCCAGCGTGCCGTCCGGAAAGTCCCAGAGCGGGCGCTCCCCGGCCACCGGCTTGTAGACGGCCTGTGCGCTCAGCGAGCCGTGCGCGACCGTGCAGTACAGGGCGGCGTTGGAGGCGTCGGTGAGCCGGCCGTGCACGGTCAGCTCGCCCTGGCGCAGCAGGGCGAGGGCGGTGGTCACGTCGGCGGCCAGCGCGGCGGCCGCCGCCGGGTCCGCCTGGGGCGTGGTGTCGGTGTTCAGCGCCGGTAGCCGTTCGCGCGCGGGCACAGGTGGCCCTCGGGGTCGAGCGGCAGGTTGCAGAACGGGCAGGGCTTGCGGCCGGCCGCGACCAGGTCCAGCGCGCGCTTGGCGAACACCCGGGCCATCGCGCCGGTCAGCCGCACCCGCAGCATGTCCGGGCCGCTGTCGTCGTCGGTGAAGACCACCGCGGCGGCCTCCTCGTCCTCTTCCTCCTCCTCGACCAGGGCCTGCGCCTCGACCACCAGGCAGGCGTCCACGCTGTCCCAGGCCAGGGCCATGGTGCCGACCCGGAACTCCTGCTCCAGCGGCAGGTCGAGCGGGGCGGTGTCGAGCAGGTCGGTCGGGGCGGCGGCCGGGATGGAGGCGTCGCCGCCGCTGCGCCGCAGCGCCTCGTCCAGGACCTCCTCGATCCGCTCGGCGAGCGCCGCGACCTGGGTCTTCTCCAGCAGCACGCTGGTGATCCGGCCCCGGGCGCTGGCCTGCAGGTAGAACGCCCTGGCGCCGGGCTGGCCGACGGTGCCGGCCACGAACCGTTCGGGCTGGTCGTAGAAGAAGACCTGACGGGGCACGCTCTCGCTCCGGATCGTGTCGGTCGGCGCGGATCCGCCGTGGGGGATCGCGGGTATTCGGACTCGTTAGTCACCCTACGACCTCCGGGCTCCGGCCGGGGAGCCGAGCCGACGGCCGCGGGCGGGACGGCCCCGGGGATCCCGGGCGGTGACGCCCGGGGCGGGGCCGGAGGCTCGGGCGGTGCCCTCAGGCGGTGCCGCCGACCACCGCGTCGCCGGCCGGGGTGGGCGGGGCCGTGCCGGTCCTCGGCACCAGCGAGGACAGGTCGCCGGTGTCGCCCATCCTCAGTACGAAGGGCCGCTGCGGGGTGTAGCGGATCGCGGTGACCGAGCAGGGCTCGACGCTGATCCGCTGGAAGTGGTCGAGGTGCAGGCCGAGCGCGTCGGCCACCACCGCCTTGATCACGTCCCCGTGCGAGCAGGCCACCCAGACCGCGTCCTCGCCGTGCTCGGCCGCGATCTTCCCGTTCCATTCGCGCACCGCGTCCACCGTGCGGTGGCTCAGCTCGCGCAGCGACTCACCGCCGGGGAAGGCCGCGGCGGCGGCGTGGTCCTGCACGGTGCGCCAGAGCGGCTCCTTGGCCAGCTCGGCCAGCGGCCGGCCGGTCCACTCGCCGTAGTGGCACTCCCCCAGCCGCTCGTCCTCGGCCGGCGGCCCCAGCTCGGGCCGGACGGCCAGCAGCGGCTCCAGCGTCTGGCGGCAGCGCTCCAGCGGGCTGCTGACGGCCTGCGCCAGCGGGATGCCGGCCAGGCGGCCGGCCAGCGCGGCGGCCTGCTCGCGCCCGGTGTCGTCGAGATCCACGCCGGGGGACCAACCGGCCAGGATCCCGGCGGTGTTCGCGGTCGAGCGGCCGTGACGGACGAGCAGCAGGGTGGGCATGGGGTTCACCCTACGACCTCCGGGCCCGGTCGCGGAGGCCGGATTTCCACCCGGCCTCGTGCCCGCCGGTTCCGGCCGGTGGGCCCGGCCGCGGGCCCGGGGCAACCCCCGGGCCCCCGGCCGGATCCACCCGGATCCATCCGGATCCGCCCCGGGTCCGTGCCTGACGGCCCCGATCGGGTGACAATGGCCCGCATGATCGTCCACTGCGCCGCCTACGCCGACGGCCACCGGATCGAGGCACCCGACGACCTGGCCGGTGCCCTCGCCGCCGCCCGCGCCGCCGGTCCGGACGGCTTCGTCTGGATAGGCCTCTTCGAGCCCACCGCCGAGGAACTCGACCGGGTCGGCCAGGTGTTCGCGCTGCACCCGCTGGCCGTCGAGGACGCCGTCAGCGCCCACCAGCGCCCCAAGGTCGAGGCCTACCAGGGCTCGCTGTTCGTCGCCCTGAAGACCCTCGGCTACGCCCCCGGCGCGCACGTCGCCACGGTCGGCGAGGTGATGGTCTTCCTCGGCCGCGACTTCGTGATGACCGTCCGGCACGGCGAGGACTCCCCGCTCGGCGAACTGCGGGCCCGGCTGGAGCAGGAGCCCGAACTGCTGCGCTACGGGCCCAGTTCGGTGCTGCACTCCGTCGCCGACACCATCGTGGACGGCTACATGGAGGTGGCCACCGCGCTGCAGACCGACCTGGACGAGCTGGAGGCGGACATCTTCGCCCCCGGCCGGGTCGGCCGCGACACCGCCGGGCGGATCTACGGCTACAAGCGCCAGGTGATGTCCGTGCGCCGGGCCACCGGCCCGCTGCTGGAGCCGATGCTGACACTGGAGCGCGGCGCCCGCTTCGTGCGCCCCGAGACGGCGCCCTACCTGCGGGACGTCGCCGACCACCTGGCCCGGGTGAACGACCAGGTGGACGGCATGGACCGGCTGCTGTCCGACATCCTCAACGCCAACCTGGCGCAGGTCAGCGTGCAGCAGAACAACGACATGCGGAAGATCTCGGCCTGGGCGGCGCTGGCCGCCGTGCCGACGATGATCGCGGGCATCTACGGGATGAACTTCGACGACATGCCCGAGCTGCACCAGCCCTGGGGGTACCCGGCGGTGCTGGTGCTGATGGCCGCGGTCTGCGTGGTGCTGCATCGGGTGTTCAAGCGGCACGACTGGCTGTAGTGCCCCTCTTCCCCGCGGTTCACGCGAGGCCGGCGCGCTCCAGGGCCTCGACGCCCGTGCGCAGCGCCCGGATCCGCTCGTCCAGGGTGAACCCGGCCGGGGCCAGGGTGAGCGTGCTGACGCCCGCGTCGGCGTAGGCCTGCATCCGGTCGGCGATCCGGGCGGTGTCGCCGATCAGCGAGGTGGCGTCGACCAGGTCGTGCGGGACGGCGGCCGCGGCGCCCGCGTAGTCCTTGGCCAGGTACTTCTCCTGGATCTCGTCGGCGGCCTGCTCGTAGCCCATCCGTCGGGTTAGCTGGTTGTAGAAGTTCTTCTCCTTGCTGCCCATACCGCCGATGTAGAGCGCGGCGTACGAGCGCAGGGCGTCGACCCCGGCCTCGATGTCCTCGCCGACCGCGAGGTTCACCGTCGGGCACAGGTCGAAGCCGTCCAGCGTCCTCCCGGCCTTGGCGCGGCCGGCCGTCAGCGGGTCGAGGGAGAGCGCGGCGTGCTCGGGCGAGAAGAAGATGCCGAGCCAGCCGTCGGCGATCTCGCCGGTCAGCTCCAGGTTCTTCGGGCCGATCGCGGCGATGTACAGCGGGATGTGCTCGCGCACCGGGTGCACGGTGAGCTTGATCGGCTTGCCGGGGCCGCCGGGCAGCGGCAGCGTCCAGTGCGCGCCCTCGTGGACGAGGCGCTCGCGGGACATCGCCTTGCGGATGATCTCCACGTACTCGCGGGTGCGGGCGAGCGGCTTGTCGAACTTCACGCCGTACCAGCCCTCGGAGACCTGCGGGCCGGAGACGCCGAGGCCGAGGCGGAAGCGGCCACCGGAGAGGGTGTCCAGGGTCGCCGCGGTCATCGCGGTCATCGCCGGGGTACGGGCCGGGATCTGGAAGATGGCCGAGCCGACGTCGATCCGTTCGGTCTTCGCGGCGACGTAGCTGAGCACGGTCGCGGCGTCCGAGCCGTAGGCCTCCGCCGCCCAGCAGACCGCGTAGCCGAGCCGGTCCGCCTCCTGGGCCACGGCGATGTTGTCGGCGTCCATGCCGAGTCCCCAGTAGCCGAGGTTGATCCCGAGTCGCATCTGCCGCACCTTCCAGTGGGATTGGGGTCGGGGCGAGGGTAACCGCGCCCGCGCCGGACATGCTACTGACCGGTAGCAGTGGGCTGGGTCACACGGCCCCGCCGCCACACTGCCGCAGCCGGAGCGCAGTCGGACTCCCCCGTTCCCGGCCGCGGCGGTCACCGTCCGCCGCCGGTGATCGTTCTGCGGGTCTGCACCCCAGTCCGCGCACCGGCCGCTACGCTCAGCCGACGTGGGGAGCGCACTCCCCACCTGCGCGTTCACAGGGGCTCCCGAGGCGCCGGGGGCCACCGGCCAGTGGAGGGCCCGTCCGATGGAAAAGCGTCACCTGGGCCGTACCGGCCTGCAGGTCTCCCGGCTCGGCCTCGGCACCATGACCTGGGGCCGCGACACCGACGAGCGCGAGGCAGCCGAGCTGCTCAAGGAGTTCGTCGACGCCGGCGGCAACCTGGTCGACACCGCCGACGTGTACGCCGACGGCGGCGCCGAGTACCTGATCTCCCGGCTCACCGACAACCTGGTCCCCCGCTCCGACCTCGTCATCGCCACCAAGGCCGGCAGCGTCCCCGAGTCCGCCCGCCGCTTCGACGGCTCGCGCGGCCACCTGCTCACCGCCCTGGACGCCTCCCTGCACCGCCTCGGCACCGACTACGTCGACCTCTGGCAGGTGTACGCCTTCGACCCGACGACCCCCGTCGAGGAGACGCTCAGCGCCCTCGACATCGCCGTCTCCTCCGGACGCGCCCGCTATGTCGGGATCTGCGACTTCAGCGGCTGGCAGACCGCCAAGGCCGCCACCTGGCAGCGCGCCCACCACGGACGGGTGCCCCTGGCCGGCGCACAGCTGGAGTACTCACTGCTGCAGCGCGGGATCGAACGCGAGGCACTGCCCGCCGCCGTCGACGCCGAAATCGGCGTGCTGGCCCGCTCGCCGCTCGGGCGCGGGGTACTCACCGGCAAGTACCGGCACGGCGTACCGCAGGACTCGCGCGGCGCCTCGCCCTACCTGTCCGGATTCGTCCAGCCGTACCTCGGGGAGCGCTCCCGGCGGATCGTCGACGCCCTCGCCACCGCCGCCGACGGGCTCGCCAGCAGCCCGCTGGCAGTCGCGCTGGCCTGGGTCCGGGACCGGCCCGGCGTGGCGAGTGCCCTGGTCGGGGCGCGGACGGTGGCACAGCTGCAGGCGGCGTTGTCGGTGGAGGCGCTTACGCTACCGGGTGAGATCCGCGGTGCGCTGGACGACGTCTCGTCGCCGGTGCACCGCTACCCGGACCAGGGGTGGACCGAGCTGTGACGGCCCGGCCGGATCGTCGAGCAGAACGCGCAGTGGAGTGACCTTGGAGCGGACGATGAGTGACACGGGGGCCGGCGCTCCGGAGGAGACCGGCGGGGCTCAGCTGACTCCGGCGGAAAAGGCGGCGGCGGAAAAGGCGGCCAAGATCGCGGAGCTGCGGAAGGGCATGCTCAGCACCAGGCCGCAGGGGTTGGGAGGCGCTAAGCCGGAGGGGCCGCGGGCTCCGGCGTCGACTCCGGCTCCGGCTCCGGCGTCGGCGTCGGCGTCGACTCCGGCTCAGCGGGCGGCGGAGCCGAGCGAGCAGGCCACCCCGACTGCTGCTCCGGCAGCCACCCCCGCCGTCCCGATCACCCCTGCCGTACCTGCCCCGCCCGCCGCCGCGGCACCGGGCGGGCCGAGCGGCGACGCCCTCCAGCAGACCATCGAGGTGCTGACCGCGGGCGGTGCGCCCGCCGAGCTGGCGGCCGCCGCCGTGGCCGAGTTCGGCGACGACGCCGCCCAGCGGCTGCGCGACGACCCGTGGGCCGTGCTGGGCCTGCCCGGCGTCCGCCCCGAGCACGCCGACCGCTTCGCCCGCGAGCTGCTCGGCCCCGAGGCCGAGCCGGCCGACGAGCGCCGCGGCCGGGCGCTGGTGCTGTGGGTGCTGGAGCAGGCGGCGCTGCGCGGGCACTCCGCCCTGGAACTGGCCGAGGTGACCGCCGGGCTCGACCGGCTCCGGATGCCGGACCCGGTCGCCGCCGTCCAGGCCGCCATCGAGGACGGCCGGGTGCTGCCCGCCCAGGAGGAGCTGACCGGGGCCGAGGCGCACGCGGCGGGCGGCGAGGACGACGAGCCGCCGACCCGGACGCTGCTCGCACTGGAACGGTTCGCGATGGCGGAGAACATCCTCGCCGAGGGCCTGCTCCAGCTGATGGCGACCTTCGTGCCGGGCGAGGATGCCGACCCGGAGGATGCCGACCCGGAGGAGGTCGACGCGGAGGAGGTCGACGCGGAGGGCCCCGGTACGGACGACGCCGACGCCGACACCACGGACACCGAGGAGAACAAGGGCGAGGCGGAGCGCAGCGGCGCGGAAGCCGCCGAGCCCGAGGCCACCGACTCCGCTCCTCCCGCTCCCGCCGCCCCCGGCCCCGCCGCGTGGGCGGCCGCCGCCGAAGCCGCGCCCTCGTCCTCCGCGAAGGCCCTGATCCAGGCGGTCGCCGACAGCGCCCTGGTGCTGCACACCGGCGGCGAGGCGGCCCGCGCCGAGGCGGCCGCGCTGCTCGTCGCCGCCCGTGGCCTCGGGCTGCGGGCCTGGGCCGCCACGTGGACCGACCAGGGCCGGGCGTCCTTCGCCGCACTCACCGGCGCCGGGGCCGCCGCGGGCGCCGACGCCGGGTCCGGGGCCTACGTGGTCACCCTCGCCGAGCTGCTGTCCGGCGCCACCGGCCCCGGCCGCGCCCCGGACGGCTCGCTCGCCCTGGACCTGCTGATCGTCCTGGACGCCCCGCTGCTCGACGTCGAGCTGGCCGCGACCGTCCTGGAATCCCTCGCCGACGGCACCCGGCTGGTGCTCAGCGGCGATCCGGGCCAGCTCTGGTCGGCCGCCCCCGGCCGCTTCTTCGCCGACCTGCTGGCCGCCAAGGTCTGCCCGGCCGTCGCCTCCCGCACCCCGGACTTCGGCCCGATCGGCGAGCTGGTCTCCGGCGTCGGCATCGGCGAGCTCCAGCCGGTCGAGGCGCCGGACAAGGAGGTGGTCATCCTCACCGTCAAGGACAGCGGCGAGGCCGTCCACCGCGCCGTCCAGCTGCTCACCGACTCCATCCCGCGCGCCCTCGGCATCCCCGCCGAGCAGGTGGTGCTGCTCACCCCGGGCCACGGCGGCGCGGCCGGCACCCGGGCCCTGAACGCCGCCGCCAAGGCCCGGCTCAACCCGGGCCCCGGCCGGTTCGCCGGCTTCGACCCGGGCGACCGGGTGGTCGACTCGCCCGCGCCCGGCCTCACCCGCCCGGCCCGGGTGCTGGACGGCGACGCGACCGGCCTGCACCTGGAGTACGCGGACGGATCGCGCCGGACCGTCCCGCCCGCCGAGGCCGCCCGGCTGCGGCACGGCTGGGCGTTGACGGTCCACCAGGCGCTCGGCCGCCGCTGGCCGGGTGCGGTGGTCGTGCTGCCGGAGGACGCCGCCGCGGCGCTCACCCGGCAGTGGGTCTACACCGCCTTCGGGCGGGGCGAGCGGCACCTGTCCGTCGTGCACGCTGCGGGCCCGGCACTCGCCCAGGCCGTCGCCGAGCGCCCGGCGCAGCCGCGTACCACCCGGCTGCGGGCGATCCTCGCCGAGAATGGCGCCTCGGTGTCCTGAGCCGAGGGCGCGCGCCCGCCGGTGAGCCGGGGCGCGCCCCGGCTCACCGGCACCTGCCGCACCCGCCGCCCCGGACATGCCGACGGGCGGGCCCCGATGCTCGTGGGCCCGCCCGTCGCGTCGTCGTTCAGTCGTCCGGGTCCTCGTCGTCGTAGACCTCGCTGACGTCGAACCGGCAGATCAGCAGCTGCGGGTCGGCGTGCTCGAAGGGCTCCGGCAGCCACTCCCCCGGCTCGGTCGGCTCGGTCGCCGCGACCCAGAGCGTCGAGTCCCCCTCCTCCAGGCCGAACTCCTCGCTGCGGGCGGCGATCTCGTCCGGCTCGTACTCGCCGAACAGCACGCCGACCGCGGCGTTCACCCCGCCCCCGCCCCCGCCCCCGTCGGCGCCGCCCGGCGTCAGCGACTCGTCGAGCCGCTCGGCCTGGGCGCGCAGCCGCTTGGGATCGACGATGTGGTAGTCGCGGCGGATCAACACGCTGATCGCCTCGGGCTGTTCGGGGCCGTGGTACCCGCCGGGGCCCTCGTCCCCGGGGATCTCGAAGGGGGTGACCTCGTCGTAGGCCTCGTACAGGAGCTGGTCGTAGGCGATGGCCGCCGTCGCGAGCTGCTCGTAGGCGGCGGACACGGCGGGATCATCGGCTGCGTTGGGGCTTGACACCGCTTCCAGATGACGGTCGATGGCGGCCTTGACCGCCTCAGCGGCGGCGCGTACCTCGGCAATGGTGGGCTGCGCGGCATCAGACATGGTGCAGACGCTATCTCCCCGCGGTGTCGGTACGCACAGCGGTTGTCACCTACACCCGCGATTTCACCGCAACTTCCCCCCTGATGTCCGATCTGCCCGACTATGTCACCCTGCGACACCGGCGCAGGACGGGCGCAGAGGGCGTGCGGCGGGCCCGGCGGGGCCCTCCGGGCACCGCTTCGCGCGCCGGGATCGGGGTATCCCGTCCACAGGGGCAGGAGAACTGATCCACTGTCAGTCGACCGCCCCGGCCGGCACCCCCGGACCCGCCGCTTCCGCGCGGGAGGACGGCCGGAAATACCCGGGCCGACCGTCCGGGGCAGGCCGTAGGCTTGCCCGCAGGTGATCCCCAGGAGGAGCGTCTTGACCCCACGGAAGCCGGTCCGGCAGCCGGAGTACGAGTACCAGTCGCTGCGCATGCCGCGCGGCACCACGCGCAACGCGGCCAGCCAACTGCTCACCGAGCACGCCGAGTACGGGCACTGGGAGCTCGACCGGCTGCGGCTGTTCCCCGACGGCAGTCGGACGGTCCGGCTGAAGCGGAGGATCATCCGCCAGGTCCGGAACTGGTGACGGTCAGGGCGCTGCGCCCCGACCGGGGACTCGCACAAGGCCTCCGCGCACCCGCGGCCGCCCGGTCATCCGGCGGCCGCGGGTGCGTCGTTTCCACGGCGGGTGCGCGTGGCGCGCCCGAGGGAGGCGCGGCCCTACCGGCTCAGCGTGCTCCGGCCCGGGCGCGGCGGTAGAGCACGCCACCGCCGAGCAGCAGCGCGAGGCCGGCCGCGCCGAGCATCTCGACACCGCCGGCGCCGGTGGAGGCCAGCTGGCTGTCCGCGGCGACGGGCGCGGTGGTACGGGCGGCGGCCGGGACGGCCTGGGCGCTCGGGCTGCCGCCGGTCGCCGGCGCGGCGGGGGCTCCGGTGACGGGGCCGCCGGTGCGCGGGATGCCCGGGTTGGTCTCGCCGCCGGTCTGCGGCGGGGTCGGGTGGCTGCTCTCGGGGCAGTCGTCGCTCGGCTTCGGGGCGGGCGCGGGCTGCGCGACGTTGCCGCAGTCGTTGCCGAAGGCCGGGTTCACGGCGCCGATCACGTTGACGGAGTTGCCACAGGCGTTGACCGGGATGTGCACCGGGGCCTGGACGCTGTTGCCGGAGGCCACCCCGGGCGAGTTGGCGGCGGTACCGGAGGCGGAGGAGCCCGAGGCGGTGGTGCCCCGGCTCGCCCCGGAGTCCGAACTCGCGCTGCCGCCCTTGCCCGACTGGCTGCCGTTGCCGGACTGGCCGCCCTGGCCCGGCTGGCCGCCGCGACCGGACTGCCCCGGCTGGGGCGCCGCGTGGCGGCCGCCACTCGCGTTGGCGCAGTGGTTGCCGTAGGCCGGGTTCAGCACGCCGATCACGTCGACCGTGTTGCCGCAGGCGTTGATCGGCACCTCGACCGGCACCTGCACCGAGTTGCCCGAGGCGACGCCCGGTGACCCCACGGCACCCCCCTGTGCCTCCGCGCCCGCGTAGGCGTAGCCGGCGGTCGAGGCCAGCACACTGCCGGTGGCCACGGCCGTGAGGATCCCCTTCTTGGCTACATTCCTCATATTTTCCCCTGACATTTCGAGACGACGTATCGACCTTTGGCATGAACCTTGCGAAAGTCGGAATTTCTACCTATCCGTAAATCACGCAAAGTCTTCGGCTGCACAGGAGTTAACGAGAAGCCAACGGCGAGGTTGAGCCGAACGACCCAGCTTCACTCGATCGAGCGATCGTGTCCGGTTCCACGTATCCGGCCCGGGCATCGGCAGGACGCGGCGACCCACCGGGGAGTCCCCGACACACGAAGACTCCGACACGCGAAGACCCCGGCACGCGAAGACTCCGACACGCGAAGACCCCGGCACGCGAAGACCCCGGCACGCGAAGACCCCGGCACGCGAAGACCCCCGGTGCGGCGCGTCCGCCGCCCGGGGGTCGGGTCGAATCCGCTCAACGGGCCTCAGCGGCCCGGAGGTGGACTCAGACGTTGGCGCAGTGGTTGCCGAACGCCGGGTTCAGCACGCCGATCACGCTGACGGTGTTGCCGCACGCGTTGACCGGGATGTGCACCGGGATCTGGATCTGGTTGCCCGAGACGACACCCGGGGAGCCGGCGGCCAGACCCTCGGCAGCCGCACCGCCGTGAGCGGATGCGACACCGGCGGCGGCGAGCACCAGGCCACCGGTGGCGGCGGCGACAGCGGCGATCTTCTTGACCTTCATCATTCCTCCTGTATGAACAACGCAACCCGTTCGGCGGGCTGCACAGGGATGAACGACGCTGCGGCAAACGGGGTACGGAACAGATTTATCATTCACCCGCAACGGTGAGGTCTCGCACACATACTCGGCCAGTAATTCCCGGAAGAATCGTTTCTGTTGATCTCCCCGGGCCCGTCCCACAATCATCAACTCGGACAATGCGCTCGGCCCGCTCCCGGCACCCGGGAACGGGCCGACCCAGCCACCCGACCAGCGAACGCGATCAGCAGGCGTCGATGAACCGGTCCAGGACCCGGACGCCGAACTTCAGGCCGTCCACCGGCACCCGCTCGTCCACGCCGTGGAACATCCCGGCGAAGTCCAGCTCCGGCGGCAGCTGCAGCGGCGCGAAGCCGAAGCAGCGGATCCCCAGGTCCTGGAAGGACTTGGCGTCCGTCCCGCCCGACAGGCAGTACGGCACCGCGCGGGCGATCGGGTCCTCGGCGCGCAGCGCGGTCTGCATCGCCTCCACCAGGGCCCCGTCGAAGCCGGTCTCGATCGCCTTGTCCGCGTGCAGGCTCTCGCGCTTCACGCGCGGGCCGAGCACGCTGTCCAGCTCGGCCAGGAACTCCTCCTCGTAGCCGGGCAGGAAGCGCCCGTCCACGTGTGCGGTGGCCTGTCCGGGGATCACGTTCACCTTGTAACCCGCGCCGAGCATGGTCGGCTGGGCGGTGTTGCGCAGCGTGGTGCCGATCATCTTGGCGATGCCGCCGAGGACGCGCAGCGTCTCGTCCATGTTCTCCGGGTCCAGCTCGACCCCGAGCGCGTCCGACAGCTCGTCCAGGAACGCCCGGACGGTCTTGGTGATCCGCAGCGGGAACTGGTGCCGGCCGAGCCGGGCGACCGCCTCGCACAGCTCGGTGATCGCGTTGTCGTCGTTCTCCATCGAACCGTGCCCGGCCCGGCCCTCGACCGTCAGGCGCATCCAGTGCATGCCCTTCTCGGCCGTCTCCACCAGGTAGAGGCGGACCTGGTCGTTGACGGTGAAGGAGAAGCCGCCGACCTCGCCGATCGCCTCGGTCACGCCCTCGAACAGCCCCGGGTGCTTGTCCACCAGGAAGCGCGCCCCGAACGTGCCGCCGGCCTCCTCGTCGGCGAGGAAGGCCAGCACGATGTCGCGCGGAGGCTTGCGCCCGGTGCGCAGCCGGTCGCGGATGACGGCCAGGGTCATCGCGTCCATGTCCTTCATGTCGACCGCGCCGCGCCCCCAGACGCAGCCGTCGGCGATCTCGCCGCCGAACGGGTCGTACGTCCAGTCCGCGGCGTTGGCCGGCACCACGTCGGTGTGCCCGTGGATCAGCAGGCCCGGGCGGGAACGGTCCTCGCCCTCGATCCGCACCACCGTCGAGGCCCGGCCCTTGGCCGACTCGAAGATCTTCGGCTCGAGCCCGAACTCGGCGAGCTGCTCGGCCACGTACTCGGCCGCCTTGCGCTCACCCGGCCCGGACCCGTCGCCGTAGTTGCTGGTGTCGATCCTGATCAGATCGCGACAGATCCCGGCGACCTCCGACTCAGCCGTCACCTTCGGCGCCGCCGACCCGCTCCGCTCGCTCACGGTCACTCCTCGTCTCTGGCCCGCACCGACGCACCAGCGCGCCACCCCCAGGACCTGCACCCGGGCCGTACGAGCACGTCCGCCCATCCTCCCCCAGCCCCCGACCCGGATCCACCCCCCGCACGCCCTCGAAACCCCCTGGTCACGCCCCCGCCACACACCACCCCTTGCCCCCGCCACCACCCCCTCCCCCGCCCGGAGCCGTTTTGGGAGCCCAAGCCGATCTTTGCTACAGTTACATCTGTCAGCGCGACGGGCGAGAGATCGAACAGCCGCGAGGACGACACCTGGTCCGGGTGGCGGAATGGCAGACGCGCTAGCTTGAGGTGCTAGTGCCCTTTATCGGGCGTGGGGGTTCAAGTCCCCCCTCGGACACCGGCTAAGACCCCAGTTGATCTGGGGTCTTTTGCGTTCCGGGCTGCGGCGCGATCGTCCGCGCGACCAACAGACCTAGAGATTGCCTGGTCAGACCAGGGATGAGAGGCCAATCCGGCTGGCCTCGAAGCGGCCAGCCTCTTGGCTCCCTCGGCAACGACGGCGACCGTAGCGGGCCATCGTGTAGCCCGGCGAGTGGTGTCGGGCATTCGCGGAGACCTCTACCGGGGTTCTCGTGATTGTCGAGATCGTTCATGATCTTCGATCCTCGCCAGTCGTGCAGCCGGAAGTTCTCCGGCAGGCGCAGCCGGTTCCGGGCCGTGCGCCAGCGGGCGGACACCTTCTCCGGGCCCCGTGGTCCACCGGTCACGAGTGCCACAGACCCCGGAGTTTCGGTCTGTGGGGGCGTCATCCCTTGACGTTAGGAAGGCGCGGCCTCCGGGGGATGACGCCCCGCCCGGGTCACCAGGTCTTGCCGGCCTGCTCCCGGACCGTGCGGTTGATCCGGTTGAAGAAGTTGGTCAGCGCGATCTCCAGGGCGATCGCGCCCAGTTGCTCCTCGCTGAAGTGGTCGGCGGCGGCGTCCCAGATCTCGTCGGTCACGCCCGGTGCGCCGTCCTGGAGCCGGGTGGCGGCCTCGGTCAGGGCGAGGGCCGCCCGCTCCTCGTCGGTGTAGAAGGGCGTCTCGCGCCACGCGACCACGTTGTGCAGCCGCTCCTCCGTCTCACCGGCCTTCTTCGCCGACTGGATCGTGGCGAAGACGCAGGGGCTGCAGCCGTTGATCTGGCTGGTGCGCAGGTGGACCAGGGACAGCAGGTGCTTGTCGACGCCCCCGGCGTGAATCGCCTTGTAGAGGTGCTGGATTGCTGTGATCACGTCGGGATTGGCCGGGCTTGTCATGCGTGCTTCCATCGGTCTTGCTCCTTCATCGGTGGTTCATCGGTTACCTGCGCCCCTTCGGGCCCGTCATCACCCATGACGGAGCAGAGCCGAGGAAGGTAACAACATGTCCGACACCAGCCCGACGGACCCGATAGCCGGGGCCTTCGAGGCCCAGCGCGACCGGCTGCGCGCGGTCGCCCACCGCATGCTCGGATCGCACGCCGACGCCGAGGACGTGGTCCAGGAGGCCTGGCTGCGGCTCTCCCGCCAGGACCCGGCGACCATCCACAACCTCGCCGGCTGGCTGACCACGGTGGTCGGCCGGATCAGCCTCGATGTCCTGCGATCGCGCCAGGCCCGCCCGGAGGCGTCCTACGACGACAGCCTGTCCGAGCTCGTGGTGACGCTCGACGACAGTCCTGCTCCCGAGGACGACGCGGTGCTCGCCGACTCGGTCGGGCTCGCGCTCCTCGTCGTCCTGGAGTCGCTCGGGCCGAGTGAGCGGCTGGCGTTCGTGCTGCACGACCTGTTCGCGGTGCCGTTCGGCGAGATCGGCCAGATCCTCGGCAAGTCCACCGCCGCCACCAAGATGCTCGCCAGCCGCGCCCGCAGGAAGGTGCAGACGATGGAGCGGCCGACCGATGTCGGACGGGAGCAGCGCGATGTGGTCCGGGCCTTCCTGGCGGCGGCTCGCCGTGGCGACTTCGAGGAGTTGCTGCGGGTACTCGACCCCGAGGTCGAACTGACCGTCGACACCCCGTCCGGCGTGGTCGTCACCCTCGGCGCCACCAAGGTCGCAGCCGGCGCGCACCTGTCCGCCAGCGCAGCCACGCAGGGGCGTCCGGTGCTTGTCAACGGCCTCCCGGGGATCATTTCCTGGCGCGAGGACGGCACCCCGCTCTCGGTCCTCGCGTTCACTGTCGTTGACGGCCGGATCACCGACATCACGGTCGTGATCGACCCGGCCAAGCTCGCGCTGATGGACCTGCCGGATCCGGAGTGAGTCCCTGTCGAGGCAGTCGCCGCCAAGCGGCCAAGGTCTGTGGATCATTGACCTGTTTCAGGCTGCGGGGGCTTCGGGTCGTTCGACGAGGTGGCCGCGTTCGAAGCGGGCCCCGGTGCGGATGAGGGGGACGAGGTGGGGTGCGTTCACGGCTCGCCAGCGGGCCTGGGCGGACTCGACGAGCTTGAACACCATCGCCAGGGCGGCGGCGCGGGAGCCGGCCCCCTTGGTGACCTTCGTTCGTAGCCTGACCGTCGCGAAGGTCGACTCGATGGGGTTCGTGGTCCGCAGGTGGATCCAGTGCTCGGCAGGGAAGTCGGTCGGACCGGGCTCCTCTATTTCCTGTCTCCTACACGGGTTTCCGGCGCTCCGTACGGTGGCAGGCGCCGGTGGGGCGTGCTGGGCCGCGGCGGTCGGCCTCGGAGTGCCTCGCCGGTGATGAATGCCGTCACCGTGGAGACGATCAGCAGCGGCATCGCGTTCGCCGCCTCGCTGCCGAGGAGGGCGGCGGCGAGGACGGCGCTGGTCACCGGTAGGCGGGTGACGGCGGCGCTGGAGGCGGACAGTCCGACGGCCAGGGCGGGTGCGGTGCCGAAGCCGGGCAGCGGTGCGCAGGCCACGGCGAGGGCGGCGCCGAGGAGGATCGCCGGGAAGATCGCCCCGCCGCGCAGGCTGCCGAGCGCGATCGACCAGCCGAGTCCCTTGCAGAGGAGGAGGGCGAGCAGCGCGCCGATCGGCCAGGCGGCCGGGTCGGCGGCGAGCGCGCCCAGGGTGGCCTGGCCGGAGAGCGCGGCCTCCTCCGGGGAGCGGCCGGTGAGCAGGGCGTACGCGGCGAGGCAGCCGCCGACCGCGACCGCGCACAACACCGTGCGGACGGCGGTCCGCCGGGCGGGGCCCGCCGCGGTGTAGGCCTTCACCCGCCGGCCGAGCGTCTGCCCGGTCACGCAGACCAGGGCGATCGCGGCGGCCAGCGGGACGCCCCACAGGAAGTCGCCGGGGTCGGGGACGGCGCTCTTCGGGAGGTGCGGCAGCGAGAGGGCGCCGATCGACAGTCCGGTCCAGTGGCCGAAGCCGGTGAAGACCAGCGCGCCGATCCCGCCGGCGAGCAGGCTGGGGAGGATCAGCGCGGTCAGCTGGGGGCCGCCCAGGCCGGCCGCCTCGATCAGCATCACGCCCGCGACCAAGGGGCTGCCGAAGATGGTCGAGATCGCCGCCGCCGCACCGGCTGTGCCCAACACCGGTACCAGCTGCGGCTGTTCGGCCCTCCTGGCGGACCGGACGGCGAGCAGGGCGAGGCCGCCGCCGAGTGCCATCAGCGGCGCCTCCGGGCCGAGCACCGCGCCGAGCGGCAGGCAGGCGAGCGCGGCGAGGACCACCCCGGGGACGGCGGCGGGCGGGGTGGGCGGGCCGCCGAGCCCGTCCACCGGGACGTGGCCGCCGCGGCCGGGCAGCCGGGTGACGACCGGGGCCAGCAGCAGACCGGCCAGCAGCAGTGCGGGCAGCGGCCACCACCAGGGGGCGCGGCCGTAGCCGGCGGCCCGCGGCAGGCTCTCCCAGACCCAGTGCTGGAGTTCGTGCTCCAGGCCGACGAAGCCGAAGGCGGCGAGCGAGACCGGGACACCGACCACTGCGGAGATCAGCAGCAGGCCGAGGTAGCCCTTGTGCAGCAGCACCTCGTGCAGGGTCGGACCGCCGTCCTGCTGTCGGGGCGTTCCCGGCATGGCCGCTCCTTCGCGCTGCCCGGGCTGCCCGCTGCTGCCCCGGAGGCCCCGTCCTGCGACCGAGTCTCGCCCGGGGCCGGGGGCTCCGCACGGCGCGCGGGCCGCCAACCGGGCCGACGGCGTGCGCAGTTGCGCCGTACGGGTGAGCCGGTGTGCGGGCCGGTGAGCCGGGGTGCGGACCGGCGAGCCGGCCGGTTCAGGCCTGGCGGGCGTCCGCGCCCAGGGCGCTCTCGATGCCCTGCACCATCCGCCACAGCGGCGCCCGGCGGCTGGCGACCAGGACCACCACCTCGTCGGACTCGCCTTCGGCGGCGGTCTCGGCCGGGCGGTCGCTCCAGGTGTCGGTGACGAACGCCATCGCCGCGTCCACCTCGGCCACCCAGTCGCTCTCCCCGCCCGTGCGCAGCCAGGTCCGCAGGGCGTGGTTGTGCGCGGCGACGACGGCCGCGGCGATCACGTCCGCCCGCAGCGGGCCGTCCGGGCGGTCGTCGAAGCGGCCGCGCAGGTACGCGGCGAGGGTGTGCTCGTAGCGCCAGACCACCGACAGCTCGTAGGCCCGCAGGCCCGGCACCTTGCGGGTGAGCCGGTAACGCTGGACGGAGAAGGCGGGCTGCTCGGCGTACATCCGCAGGACCAGGCGGGCGGCGTCGCAGGCGTGCTTGACCGGGTCCTCCTCGCCGGTGCCGGAGTCCAGGAACTCCGTCATCTCGGCGAGGCTGCGCTCGTGGTCGGGGAAGACCACGTCCTCCTTGGCCGGGAAGTAGCGGAAGAAGGAGCGCCGGCCGACGCCGGCCAGCGAGACGATGTCGTCGACGGTGGTCTGCTCGAAGCCGCGCTCCAGGAAGAGCTCGAAGGCCGCGGCCACCAGCGCCTCGCGCATGGCGGGTTTGGCGGGCCCGTCGTTCATGGGCAGGTCCTGCTCTTCCTTCTCGCTCATTCTCCGCAACCTAACACCGGCGTGCCGGGTGGGCGGCGGCCGGACCGCTCTGTGGGACCGGCCGCCGGTGCCGCCGGTGTCGGCGGGTCGGGGGCGGGGTTACGGCAGGTTGCGGGCCATGACGATGCGCTGGATCTGGTTGGTGCCCTCGTAGATCTGCGTGATCTTCGCGTCCCGCATCATCCGCTCCACCGGGTAGTCCCGCGTGTACCCGTAACCACCCAGCAACTGCACCGCGTCCGTGGTCACCTCCATCGCCACGTCCGACGCGAAGCACTTCGCCGCCGCACCGAAGAACGTCAGATCCCCGTCGCCGCGCTGCGACTTCGCCGCCGCCACGTACGTCATCTGCCGCGCCGCCTCCAGCTTCATCGCCATGTCCGCCAACATGAACTGCACACCCTGGAACTCCGCGATCGCCTTCCCGAACTGCTTGCGCTCCTGGACGTAGCCCTTGGCGTAGTCCAGCGCCCCCTGCGCGATGCCGACCGCCTGCGCCGCGATCGTCACCCGGGTGTGGTCCAACGTCTTCATCGCCGTCGCGAAACCCGTACCCTCCGCACCGATCATCCGGTCCGCCGGGATCCGCACGTTGTCGAAGTACACCTCACGCGTGGGCGAACCCTTGATCCCCAGCTTCTTCTCCGGCGCACCGAAGGACACCCCCTCGTCGCCCTTCTCCACGACGAACGCCGAGATCCCCTTCGAGCGCAGCGACGGATCCGTCACCGCCATCACCGTGTAGAACTCGGACACCCCGGCGTTGGTGATCCACCGCTTCACACCGTTGAGCACCCAGAAGTCCCCGTCCCGGACCGCCCGGGTCTTCATCCCCGCCGCGTCCGAACCCGCCTCCGGCTCCGACAGGCAGTACGAGAACATCCCCTCGCCCCGGGCCAGCGCCCCCAGGTACTTCGCCTTCAGCTCCTGCGAACCCGACAGCTGCACCGGCAGCGACCCCAGCTTGTTCACCGCCGGAATCAGCGACGAGGAGCCGCACACCCGTGCGACCTCCTCGATCACGATCACCGTCGCCAGAGCGTCCGCACCCGCACCGCCGAACTCCTCCGGTACGTGCACCGCATGCAGCTCACTGCCCCGCAGCGCCTCCAACGCCTCCTGCGGGAAGCGCCCCTGCTCGTCCACCTCCGCCGCGAACGGAGCGATCTTCGCCTCGGCCAGCGAACGCACCGCCTCACGAAGCATCTGGTGCTCCTCGGAGATACGGAAGAGATCGAAGTCCTGGCTCATGATCGCCACTCCTGTTTCACGACGGTACTCAGTACCCTTCATTATGCACGCGCGCGGCAAAAAGGGAACTCAGTGCCTTCCCTTGGCGGTACTGAGTTCCCTATCCTTTTCGTGCCGAACTTCTGCCGAACTTCTGCCGAACGAGCCGGTCCGAGCGCAGGGAGATGACACCGTGGTCCACTCAGCCATCGATGCCGACACCCGTGGCACGACGCTGTACTTCCAGCGCTGCATGTGGTGCAACAACCCGACCTTCCAGCGGCTGCTCTGCCCCACCTGCGGCTCCACCGACCTGAGGCTGGAGCCGAGTGAGGGCACCGGCGTGGTCCGGCGCTGCGCGGTGGAGCAGGCCAGGACACCGTTGGTCCGTCAGAAGTCGCTGATCCGGATGGCGGAGGGCTTCGACGTCTGGTGCATCGTGGACGGGCTGCGCAGCACCGTTCCGGTCGGCACCCGGGTGCGGCTGCTCCCCTCCGCCGACTCCGACCAGCCGGAGCTGCGGCTGCTGCCGATGGAGGAGCCGCAGCCGGTGCAGGAGGCCGAGCCGCGGCCACTGCCGCCCTCCCAGGGCGGTTTCACCCAGCACCTCGCGGCCTTCGCGGAGTGACCCGGCAGCGTGGACGAACGCCGGAGGGCGTGGCACCGAGTACCCGGTGCCACGCCCTCCGCAGTTTTCCGCCGGATCAGGCCTTGCGGGCCTTCACCTCGGCGGTGAGCTGCGGCAGCACCTCGAAGAGGTCGCCGACCACGCCGTAGTCGACCAGCTCGAAGATCGGGGCCTCCGGGTCCTTGTTGACGGCCACGATCGTCTTCGACGTCTGCATGCCCGCCCGGTGCTGGATCGCGCCGGAGATGCCGTTGGCCAGGTACAGCTGGGGAGAGACCTGCTTGCCGGTCTGCCCGACCTGGCTGCTGTGCGGGTACCAGCCAGCGTCGACGGCCGCACGCGAGGCGCCGACAGCCGCACCCAGCGCGTCCGCGAGCTCCTCGACCACGCCGAAGCCCTCCGCCGCACCGACGCCACGCCCACCGGAGACCACGATGGCGGCCTCGGTCAGCTCCGGGCGGCCGCTGGACACCCGCGGGGTACGCGAGGTGACCTTGGCGGCGTTGCCGGTGAACTCCACCGACACGTTCTCCACCGCACCGGCGGCCGGCGCGGCCTCCGGGGCGACGGCGTTCGGCTTGACGGTGATGACCGGCACGCCGTTGCTGACCCGCGAGTCGACGGTGTACGAGGCGGCGAACACCGACTGGGTCGCGATCGGGCCCTGGTCGCCCGCGCGGAGGTCCACCGCGTCGGTGATGATGCCGGAGCCGATCCGCAGTGCGACGCGGGCGGCGACCTCCTTGCCTTCGCCGGACGAGGTGACCAGCACGGCCGCCACGTCGTTGGCCTTGGCGATCTGCGC